>NZ_PYNV01000017.1:0-96515 GCF_003026095.1 Photobacterium sp. GB-72
CTGTTTTTAGTGACTGTTTTTAGTGACTGTTTTTAGTGACTGTTTTTAGTGACTGTTTTTAGTGACTGTTTTTAGTGACTGTTTTTAGTGACTGTTTTTAGTGACTGTTTTTAGTGACTGTTTTTAGGTTATTTTATAGGAGGGTTTAAATTATTTATTAAGACTCTTTTTATTTGTTTTTATCTGCAGATAAGCTGAAGGGGCGATTGAAAGGTTACTTTGATAATATTAAAGAGAATTTGGCGATTAATAATAGTAGGCGATTTTGGTTTATTAATATTAGTTAAATAAAGGCTGGCAAAACCAGCCTTTATTTAAAATAGATGTAAATATAATTAGCGACCACTATGATCAAATGTTTTTACATCTTCAGCAGTGCATTTAGCTTGTGCATGTGTATTTAGAAAATCAATTGAACGTTTAAAGTCAGCAATCAATAAATTAGCTAAATCAATCGTTAGACCTTGTTTAACTAAGATACGTTGTACCACAAGATCTTGCGCGTTTGCAGGTAAGCTATAAGCAGGCACTAACCAGCCACGAGTCCGTAGACGATCTGCTAAGTCATATAGGCTAAATGAAACATCAGCATCATTTTTTAAGCGCCATGAAATTGCTGGAATACCTTTTTCACGGTTACCGTCAAACAAGAATTCAAACAGATTAAATTTGTTTAACTCTTTGACGAGGTATTCGCATACATCGTAACTTGCATCATGAATACGTTTGTAGCCTTCATAACCTAAACGTAGGAAGTTGTAGTATTGCGCAATGATTTGTCCTGCAGGGCGAGAGAAATTCAAGGCGAAAGTCGGCATGTCACCACCTAAGTAGTTAACATGGAATACTAAGCCTTCAGGTAAATCTTCTTTACTACGCCATACAACCCAACCACAGCCTAAAGGTGCTAGACCGAATTTATGGCCAGAAGTACTTATTGATTTAACACGCTCTAAACGGAAGTCCCAAGGATCAATTTCTGGAGCACAAAATGGTGCTAGCATTGCGCCACTTGCACCGTCAACGTGGATATCGATAGAGTTACCAGTATCATGTTCGTAAGTATCTAGTGCATCAGATAACGGTTTTACTGTTTCGTATAAACCGGTGAAAGTTTGACCGAAAGTCGGTACCACCATGATAGTGTTTGCATCGACAAGCTCTAACATGTCTTCTGGCGTCATACAGTAATGACCATCAGCCATTTTTGTTTCACGCATTTCAATGTCCCAGTAGCGGGCAAATTTTTCCCAACAAACTTGGACTGGACCACAAACCATGTTTGGTTTATCGGTTGGTTGACCAAGAGCACGACGCTTTTCACGCCAGCGCCATAGGGCAGCCAAACCACCTAACATACATGCTTCACTAGAGCCTGTAGTTGAAGTACCGACGGTAGTTACTGATTCTGGTGAATTCCATAAATCCGCTAAAATATGAACACAGCGACCTTCTATTTCAGCAGACTGAGGGTATTCATCTTTATCAATCATGTTCTTATCAATGGATAGATCCATTAATTTGTGCACTTCATCTTCTTCCCATGTTTGGCAGAAGGTGGCAAGGTTTTGACGTGCATTACCATCAAGATAAAGTTCGTCACGGATCATTTGATAGATCACGTTAGGTGCTTGTTCTTGCTGTGGTAGCTTGGTAGTTGCCGCAACGTTATGAATAGTATCTGAGCCATAGATTGGATCATTACCAGTTTTACGTGTTACTTCATGAAGAGCCATAATTTTCTTCCTACCTTAGTGTTGCTTACTGTTAAATAAGTTCCAGCCCATAGTTTGAGCGACATGTTTGATCATTAATTGTCCGCGTACGCTATTACCAAATTGGTCGATACGAGGTGAGAATGCAGCGAGTGCACCTACGTTTGGAATAATGGTAACTAAACCACCACCAACACCACTTTTTCCTGGTAAACCAACATCATAAGCCCAGTCGCCCGATGTGTCGTAAAGCCCTTCCATCATCATTTCAGCTAAGATATGAGAGGCATTTTCAGGGCTAACAAGCTGTTGTCCTGAAATTGGGTTTTTACCGCCATTAGCATAAGTGGCACCTACCGTTGCCAATTCAACAGTATTTAATAGCGTCGAACACTGACGGGTATAAACATCACACGCTTCAAGTGGATCAGAGTAGATACGGTTTGATGATTCTAGTAACAAAGCAATTGCCCGATTATGGGCATTGGTTGTTTGCTCTGACTGATTCACATCCTCTGAAAGCTCAATGTTCGCCCCAGCTAGCGCTGATTGAAACGCGAGAATTTTCTGCCAGCGTTGTTCTTTATCATCAGCTTCAATTAGGCTTACCGTTGCCATTGCACCTGCATTTACAAGCGGTGTCAGTGGTTTACCGTTATGGAGTTCAAGCGCCATCACTGAATTAAACGGTAAGCCCGTTGGTTCAGCACCGACTTTACTGTGAATGGCATCTGCACCTGATTGTTCTAGTGCTAACCCTAATGTCATGATCTTTGAGATAGATTCAATGGCATATTTATAGTCAACATCTTGGATTTTAATGACTTCGCCGGTGACAGAGACGAAAGCCAATCCACATAAATCAGATGGAACCGATGCTAGGAACGGGATGTAAGAAGCATTAGCGCCATCTTTGTTGCCTTTATGCAAATCAAACGCTTGTTGCATAACGGCAGCGACATCTTTTTTACAACACGACATATTCATTTCCTTACTGATTCAATGTGTGAGTAACTTTGTCTGATGGGTTAATTACACCTGGATGAACGTTTTCAATTTCCCAAGTGAATGGCGCAAAGTCTGTAACCGCTGGATCTTTCCAGTGAGGTTTGCGGGCTTTGTAGATAAATAGCGGAACAGATACAAAGATGATGGTTAGCACAACTAAGATACCTACGTATTCTTGAGGGCTACCGACAGAGATCTGACCGGGTGGAATGAATGAGAAGATGAAGGCAGTTAAAGAGCCAACAAAACCTACGCCACCAACAAACCACATACCACCATTACCACCAGGGATTTTGAATGCACGAGGGCGGTTTGGTTGGCTATAACGTAAGTGAATGGCAGCAGCAAACATCAATAGGTACATCACAAGATATAAGATCACTGTAAGCTGACTTAAGATCTGATAAGCCGCTTGTACAGAAGGAAGTACCACAAATACGACTGATAGAGCGGTAACAAGTAGACCTTGCATCAACATGATATGTGATGCCATGCCGTGTTTGTTTGTGTATTGCCAAAAACGAGGTAAGTAACCGCCTTTTGCCACAACAAGTAGTGCTGAAGAAGGACCAGCAACCCAACCAACAACACCCGCTAGTACGCCAAGAGCTAAACATCCAGCCATGACAGGCGCAGCCCAGCTAATACCAGCCCAAGCAAACATGTCATCGTAAGTAACAAGTAAGCTTTGAGTTAAGCTAATGTCTTTTTGAGGGATAACAAACGCAATCGCTAATGTACCGAGTACGAATACACATACCGTACCAAGTGCAGCGATACCGATAGCGATAGGGTAGTTACGTGGCGCATCATCAACTTCTTTAACGTGAATAGCGTTCATTTCCATACCGGCGTAGAACAAGAAGATGCTGGCAGCAAGAACAACATTATTAAAGTTAGAGAAGTCAGGAATGAGTTTATCCCAGCCTAATTGAATTTGTGGCGTATTACCGGCGAAGAAATAAGAAAAGCCTAATACAATTAATACGATACCAGGAATAACAGTACCAATTAAACCGCCCCATTTAGCGACTTTAGAGAAAGCTTCAGTACCACGTAGAGCAATGAAAGTGGCTATCCAATAAATAGCGAGAACAATGGCAAGTACGAAGAATTTATTTTCTGATAGGGCTTGGTCAAAGGTATGGTTAGGTCCCATAAAAGCAAGGGAAACAGAACCGAATGTTAGTGCTGTTGGGAACCAAACGGTCACCTCAATCCACAACATAAAAATAGCAACAAGCGCCAGTTTTGGACCAAATGCTTCACCTACCCAGCGGAAGATACCACCTTTTTCCGACCAACCTGTTGCGAGCTCTGCGGCAACCAGTGATACAGGAATAAGAAAAACAACCGCAGCAAAAATATAATAAAAGATTGAACTTAAACCATATTCCGCTTCAGCAGGAAGACCACGTAAACTCACCACGGCAACAATGTTTAACATTGCTAAGGCAAATACGCCGATCCTCCCTTTATTTATTTTGTCGTTACTAGCCATAAAAACCTACTTATATTTCCATATTTAACATGCGTGGGTTAGGTGTCCTTGTAGGCGTATAACATTTTAATAAACGTTATATGGAGACAGGTGTTACCTAATGGCAAGAAAAGTAGCATCAAGCATTTGCATTTAACATTCCTAAAAAAAATACTTTAAGTTGCAAATATTAATGTTGTTTTAATGAATAAAAAGAGTAGAAGTGGTTGTTTTTTATGCTTATCTAAATTAAATGAGCGCTTATTAGAAATAGAACAAATAAATTTACTTGATAGCATTAATCGGTCTATGAGATTCTAAGTTTAAGGATTTAATAGATGGATAATATAGTGAAATTCTTTTTTCAACGCAGTGAAACGGACTCTGAAATACGTATAGAACTGAAGACCGCCCCTTTTTATTTGTTATTAGCAATGATTGCTGGCTGGTTAGCTATTAGTTTTATTTTGAAATCTAATGAGGCTGGTTCAATCTTTTTACCGGTACTTATAGGTTTTATCATGCTGCGATTTTTTGCTTTAATTAAAGCGCAGAAAGAAGTACTAGGGGCGATGAAAGATCGTCGACTAACGACTCAAGGTAGTAAATTTTCTTTTAATAATCCGTTTATTTATATTATTAAAAAGAAAGTAGATAACACTAAACCAGAAAAATAAGTATTAATCTTTTATAAAAAAGCGGCTCACTAAAATAGTGAGCCGCTTTTTGTTATCGATTATCTATCGACAATAAAATTAGTTATTGCTGTGTAATTCGCTGTTTAGCTCAATCGCAGTTTTGTTGGTTAGACATTCGATTTGACCTGTCATAGAGTTACGACGGAACAGTAGATCAGGCTTACCAGCAAGATCGCGCGCTTTAACCACTTCTACAGGCTTACCGTTAGCATCAAGCATTTGTACTTTAGAGCCAGCAGTTACATATAGACCAGATTCGATAGTACAACGATCCCCCATAGGGAAACCAAGACCCGCGTTGGCACCTAGTAGGCTGTTTTCACCGATAGAAACCACTACTTTACCACCGCCAGAAAGGGTACCCATGATAGATGCACCCCCACCGATATCAGAGCCATCACCCACAACAACACCTGCAGAGATACGGCCTTCGACCATACTTACACCAGTAGTACCTGCGTTAAAGTTGATGAAACCTTCGTGCATAACTGTCGTACCTTCACCCACGTGTGCGCCAAGACGTACACGAGATGTATCAGCAATACGAACACCTGTTGGTACCACGTAGTCCACCATTTTAGGGAATTTATCAACACAATCGACAGTGATCGTTTCACCGTTTAAACGGGCTTCCATTTGACGATCAGCAAGCTCAGGAAGATCAATTGGACCTTTGTTTGTCCATGCGATGTTGTGCAGTAAGCCGAAGATACCGTCAAGCACAACGCCATGAGGCTTCACTAAACGGTGCGAGATAAGTTGCAGCTTTAAGAAACCTTCAGCAACAGATGATGGAGCGAGATCTGTTTTTAGCATCACCATAACAAGCGGCTGAGAAGACAGTGTTGCTTTTGCTGCAAACTGTGCACTTACTTCATCGTCTGCATCTTCAAATGCTGAAGCGATAGCTGCACATTGTTCTGGTGTTACTTCAATCGCTTGGTTGCCGCCACGGTAGCCAACAATCGTCGCAATATCTTTTACTAATTGTTCTGATGGATGAAGCGTTGGGGTTGGGAAAAACGCTTCAATGATTTTTCCATCACGGTTTTTAGTGGCTGTACCTAGGGCAAGTGAAAAGCTAGACATGGTTACCTGTTCTCCATTACAAAAAATGTGATGTTAAATACACCTTACAGTAAGGTGGAACATCAAGATAAGCCCGAGAAATCATTTGCAACGAGCAGATAACTCCCGATTAATAAAACCATAATAAAGACACTTGGTAAGATATAGAAGAGCCGAAAGAAAAATCAGAGCAAAATGATGTTTTTTTTACGAATCTGTTGGCTTAAAAGAAGGGAATAGCCCTTTAAGATGGGACAAATTACTGGCTGATATTTGCTGTAGAATTGAGTTTTTATTGCTGAGTTATAAAAAAACCTCCAGTGAGGAGGCTTTCAACAGCGAACGGGATAATTTTAAAAATTATGCTGCGTCTTCTTGCTCTGGGGTATCAGCAACAACTTCAGGTTTTGCGACCTTCTTTTTTGCTACTGGTTTTGCTTTTTTCGCGCCTAACGCAATTAATACTTCTTCACGCTTTTGCGCTAAGAACATAGATAGTTCTTCTTGCTTGGCTTCATCTTCGAAAAGCTCACTTTCGCTAAGTAAAGTAAACATCTCGTCAGCCATATCTAGCATTTTGTCGTATGCGTCGGCTTCGGATTTAGAGGTGAAAGTCATCTTTTCTTCTCCGTTGCGCTCAACTACATATTTGACGATAACAGCCATGGTCATCCTCTCCGAAATTGATTTACTGGCTGTTTATACAGTAGCATACTAGCTTCGTCCAGTGCTAAGCGTGTTAATGTGATGACCAAAGAAAAATTTGACCAAATTTACATCAGAGCAGCAGAAAGAAAAGGGGGCGATATCGCATTAGAACAGCGATTATCATTGCCACTTAGTTGCAACGAATTAAAAGCGATCACAGATGATCGGTGGCTTGCGTGTTTAACTCAAAAAATCTTTCAGTGCGGGATTCGCTGGCAGGTTGTACGCAATAAATGGGCTGGCTTTGAAGAGGTATTTTTTGGTTTTAATATTGAAAAAATGGGTTTAATGCCTGAGGAAATGTGGGAACGTAAAGCGCAAAATCCCGAAATTATTCGTGATTTAAAGAAGGTAATGACGATCCCTGAAAACGCCAATATGATCCACCGTGCAGCAGTCGAGCATGGTTCATTTGCCAATATGGTTGCCGAGTGGCCAGAGCAAGATATCGTTGGCTTATGGTTGTACTTAAAAAAACATGGCAAACGTCTAGGCGGCAAAACCGGTGCTTATAGTTTACGTGCGATGGGGAAAGACAGTTTCTTGTTTACCAAAGATGTGGAAAGTTATTTGCGTCATACGGATATTGTTGATGGTGGACGAGACACATTAAAATCATGGCGAAATGCGCAACATGCGTTTAATGATTGGCAACAAGAATCTGGCCGATCATTAACTGAGATCAGCCAAATCATTGCTTACAGTGTGGGTGATAATCGTGTTTAACTGATGTATTTAAGACGAGTATGACGGTTAATCAAATGTCCATTGTTGGCTAAATTGAATAAAAGATTCTAGCAATGGACTTTGGTACTTCTCTTTATGGAAAATCAGCCAATATTGGCGGCGCATATCTAATGGCATTGGCAGTAATACAATGCGCTTTTCTTCAACGGCATGTAATGCCGCACGTTGTGAAATACAGGTGATCCCAAGTCCTGCGGAAACACTATTGATGATCGCTTCTGTAGTATTTAGCTCAAAAGCTGGCGTCCAATGCTCTAAACGTGGCGCTAAGCGATTTAAGAAAAACTCACGTGTGCCAGAGCCTGTTTCGCGCAGAACCCATTCAGAATCTTCCAGATCAGATAAGCGTAATGCTTCAATTTTTGTCAGTGGATGATTAGGATGACAAGCCACCACCATATTATCTTCGAGCCACGGCTGCACAATAAGATCCGGGTGCTGTACTTTACCTTCAACAAAGCCCACATCTAATTCAAATTCAGTGAGTTTCTGACATACTTGCGCGGTGTTAGAAATAAACAGTTTTTGGTGACGATGTTGGGTCGCTGAGCGGAAATCTCGAATTAAAAAAGGTGTTAGCTGATTGCCTACAGTATCACTTGAACCGATTTTTAGCTCACCAGCAATAACATCGTCTTGATCAAACAGTTTTTCGATAGTGTTAGAACGCGCTAACAGTTCGTCAGCCAAAGGCAGTAGTTTCTTACCTTGTTCGTTGATCAGTAAGCGGTTGTTGTTGCGATCAAACAGTTTATGATCAAGTTGCTTTTCTAGCTCAGACAATGCCATGCTCACTGCTGGCTTGGATAGAAATAACTTTTCTGCGGCTGCGGTAATGGTACGTTCTTGGGCAACGGTTACGAAAACTTTCAATTGTTTTAGCGCTATATTCATAACTATCCTTTGTTGAAAACTCATTGTGCAAGGTCGTTATTTATCATTAATGACGGTAAAATTTCGCCTTTAAAATATTGGTTAAGTTTAACTTAACATGTGGTTAAATATATTCAGATATTCTAAAACAATCAAGCTGGATATACTTAGTTACATCAAAAGAAACAGACAATTCGCTAAGAGCTATCAGATAAAGGCGGAGAGAGAACATGATTAAGACGACGAAAAGAAAAGTAGCAGGGGCGCCAACGCCTATGGCAGGTTTAGCACTCGGTATTGGTAGTGTTTTATGGTGCTGGGAAAATGGTGCCACACTTCATGGTTATGCACAAATGACAGGTGCAGTCATTGCGGCATTGATGCTACTCGTTTTAGTTGCAAAATTTATATTCCATCCAAAATTATTATGGGGTGATTTATCTCACCATGTAGTGGGTAGTGTTGTACCAACATTTGCGATGGCATTAATGGTGGTATCAAAAGCGATTGGTTTATATGTATCAGCGCAAGCAGGTGCTTACCTTTGGTTATTCGCGGTAATTTTACACGTTATTTTCTTAACACTATTTATTTACCACCGTGCATGTGACTTCCATCTTCACCACATGGTGCCAAGTTGGTTTGTACCGCCAATCGGTATTATTGTTGCTGATGTGTCGTTCCCAGGTATTGCAGAGCTACACCCATTAGCAAACGTATTGTTAATCTTTGGTATGTTGTCATACGCAGTCATGCTTCCAATGATGATTTACCGCTTTATGTTCCGTGATGAAGTGCCAGATGCTGCAAAACCAACCATTGCGATTATGGCAGCGCCAGCTAGCCTATCACTCGCAGGTTATTTAACAGTAACGGCAAACCCATCACCAGTAGTGGTTGCATTACTAGCCGGTATTGCAGTATTGATGACAGCGGTAATTTACTTAGCTTTCTTCCGTTTATTACGCTTAGAGTTCAGCCCAGGTTACGCAGCTTTTACGTTCCCAATGGCAATTGGTGCAACAGCACTATTTAAAACTGCAGCGTGGATGAAAAATTACGGCTTTGATGCTCACTATGTGGCACAAGTTCACGGTCTAGCAACCATTGAGCTTTATATCGCAACGATTATCATTGGCTATGTAGCAATTCGTTATTTAGCATTTTATCGTCCATTCGGACTTCTTAAAAATAACAGTGAACACTGTCCACAAAATGTCTGATAGCGATGGTAATACAGGCAGATGAGTTAAGATTATTTGCCTGTACTATCACTGATGTTTTGTGTGTTGCCCGATCGAAAGATCGGGCTTTTTTTGTTTTAGGGCTAAGACAATATTGTTAATATTTCTGCCTGTATGTATTTACAGTGTTCAATTCATGGTAGACAATTTAGTTATTCATCACCTGCTGTGAGATACCTTAGTGTTTACCGTCTACCATTCAAATCAACTCGACTTGCTTAAATCTTTGCTGGTGGAGCTTATTAAGCTAAAGCCATTAGCCAATCCATTTGAAAAAGAACAGATTCTGGTACAAAGTCCAGGAATGTCGCAATGGTTAAAAATGGAATTAGCAAAGTCATTGGGTGTGGCTGCTAATATCGATTTTCCACTGCCAGCGACCTTTATTTGGAAGATGTTTACCCAGGTCCTCGCTGATGTACCAGAGCGCAGTGCATTTAACAAAGAAGCGATGACGTGGAAGTTAATGCAAGTGCTACCAGCACAGTTTGAGCAACCTGAATTTGAAGCGCTACAGCGGTATTTAGACGGTGATGACGACAATTTAAAGTGCTATCAGTTAGCTGAAAAAATTGCCGATATTTTTGACCAATATTTAGTGTATCGCCCTGAGTGGATCCAACAATGGGAAGCGGGGGAAGTTGTCGCTGAATTAGAAGATGAGCATCCTTGGCAGCCTATTTTATGGCAAGCACTGTATGATCAAACCTTGGCACTTGGACAATCGCCTTATCATCGTGCCAACTTGTACGAACACTTTATTGAAACGCTACAAAACTACAACGCATCACAAGGTAAAGAAGCATTAATAGCAGCAGGCTTACCGCAGCGTTTATTTGTGTTTGGTATCTCATCATTACCCCCACGTTATCTAGATGCACTTGCTGCTATTGGTGAGCATATTGATGTGCATTTAATGTTTACTAACCCTTGTCGTTATTATTGGGGAGATATTCGCGATCGTAAACACCTTGCGCGACTCGCTGCCAGTAAGCGGGTCAAACTTCATAATATCAAAGAGCAACAAGATATTGATGCCACGATTGAAGTACTAAAAGACAACGATGAAAGCCACTATGATGATGAGATGCAAAATGGCATGGTCGGTAATAGCTTATTAGCCTCTATGGGTAAGCTTGGTCGCGATAACATGTATTTGTTATCGGAGATGCAAGTTAACGAAGTGGATGCCGGTTTCGTTGATATTGAATCAGATACTTTATTACATGCCATTCAAGCTGACATCTTAAACTTGGTTGATCGCCAAGATGATACCCAATTAGATTCTAGCGAGCATAAATTCCCAATTGCTGCAGATGATAACTCACTCTCTATTCATGCATGTCATAGCCCAATGCGTGAAGTTGAAGTGCTTCACGACAAGCTGTTAGCGATGTTTGAGGCAAACCCTGATCTGAAACCACGTGATGTGATCGTGATGGTGGCTGACATCAATGCCTACAGCCCCGCCATCCAAGCGGTATTTGGTAATGCGCCGGGTAATCGTTATATTCCATTTTCGATTTCTGACCGAACCGCAGAGCAAGAAAACCCGATATTGTTGGCGTTTTTACGTTTATTAACTTTGCCTGATAGTCGCTGTCATGCTTCTGAACTGTTAGAGCTATTAGAAGTGCCTGCGGTGATGAATAAGTTTGGTTTTGATAGCCAAAGCTTTGAGAAAGTAAAACAGTGGATCGAAGAAGCGGGAGTTCGCTGGGGCTTAGATCAGCATACATCGAGCCAATTTAATCTTCCTGAGCAGATGCAAAATACTTGGCTGTTTGGTATTCAGCGCATGCTGTTAGGTTATGCCATGCCCCATAATACTGGTTTGTTTGAAGGCATTTCTGCTTACGATCAAGTACAGGGGATTGATGCGGAGTTAGCTGGGCAGTTAGCTGGCTTTATTGATTGCTTAATTAGTTACCGTGAAGTGTTAGCACTGCCACATTTGGTGACAGAGTGGGCGGATACACTTAACCAAATGCTGGATGATTTTTTCGCGGTGGAATTAGAAGGCGAACTGGTTCTTAAATCTATTCGCGATAACTTACACCGCTTGCACGAACAACTCGATGATGCGGGTTATCAAGGTGAGATCACACCAGCAGTGCTAACTCAATATTTACGCGATAAGTTATCGGGTGAGCGAGTAAGCCAACGCTTCCTTGCTGGACAAGTGAATTTTTGTACCTTAATGCCAATGCGTTCGATCCCCTTTGATGTGGTGTGCTTGCTTGGCATGAATGATGGTGCTTACCCTCGAAATATTGCCCCTGAAGGGTTTGATTTAATGAATGGTCGCACTAAAGCGGGCGATCGTTCTCGTCGTGATGATGACCGTTATCTTTTCCTTGAAGCATTATTATCAGCGCAAGAAACCTTATATATCAGCTACGTGGGTCGCTCAATTCAAGACAACGCAGAAAAAATTGCGTCTGTGCTAGTCAGTGAGCTGGTGGAATATTGTCAGCAAGGTTATTGCTTAGAGGGGGATGAATCTCTTCCTGTCGATCAATCAGCCGAAAACATTAAACAAAAACTGATTGAGCACCATCCCTTAGTGCCATTTAGTCCGAGTGCTTTTATCGGGAGTAATAGCAGTTATGCCATTGAATGGCTACCCGCTGCTGCTCGTGAAGGGCAAGCGAGCCAACCTTTCCAATTAGGTGAACTTCCTCCAGAACCGATTGCCGATGAGCAACAACAAGTATTAGAGCTTGCTGAGTTGCAGCGTTTCTGGCGTTTACCGGTACGTTATTTCTTTAACCGTCGTTTGAAAGTCTACTTTGAGCCGCCAATGGGATTATTGGAAGATGATGAACCGTTTGTGCTGAATCATCTTGAAAGTTATCACGTTAAAGATGAGCTATTAGCATTATTGCTTGATGCTCAAATGACCAATAAAGATCCGGATCAGATCTTCAGTCATTTCGCTCAAGAGCAAAAAGCAGCGGGCAAGTTACCTGTAGCGGCATTTGGTGATATTGATTTAGATGCCAGTCGTCTAGCAGTACGTGAGTTAGTGAGCCAGATTGAGCCATTAATTCATGCGCCATTAGATGATCAGGAAGTGGCAATAACACTAACGATAAATGGTCATGCCGTATTACTTCAAGGTTGGCTGAAACAGCGCTATCAATCAGGTTTAATGCGTTTTCGTAGTGGTAAAGTGCGCTCGGTAGATTTACTCGCGGCTTGGTGTGATCACTTATGTTTAGCGATTAGCCAGCCAGAATTGAACCAGAAAACACATATTATTGGTACCGATAAGCACCTTGTCATTAATGCGATCGAAGCAAGTAAAGCACAAGGTTATTTACAAGAGCTTATCGAGTTGTATTACCAAGGTTTGAATCAACCTTTAGCGTATTTTCCGAAAACAGCACATGCAGGTATTCAAGCGTGTGTTGATAAGCAAGGTAACTGGAAAGACGATGAACAAACCATCGAGAAAGCCTACAGCAAAATGGCAGATTGTTTTAACGATGGTTACTTCTTTGCAGGTGAAGGCGCGGATGAATACATCAATCGAGTATGGACACATTGGAATGATGAACTTGCACAGAATAGCTATGTGTTGGCACTGAAAGTACTTCAGGCTGCGGTATTAAATAGTGAAGAAGTAAAGCCGGAATAAGGGGTAGTGTGGCCGCCAGCAAATCATTATTAGTTGTAGGGTGCTTGCTGTACGGCCACCGGTCCAGAGGTGACCAAGTTTCTGGCGCTGATACTAACCAACCGCTGTAATACAAACCGTGAGTAAGTTCTCACAATATTAGAATATAACAAGATTTGATCGCTCAATATTCGCTTATAAGTGTTTGATCACAGTAGTGATGTGAGCAAGATCACCTTGAGCTTCAAGGGATCATTGGAGTGATCGAGTTTTACGATATGGGACAAGTAAAATCATGACGGTACAAACGCAAACCAATATTTTGCAGCCAATGGCCTTTCCATTGCATGGTACACGTTTAATTGAAGCCTCTGCCGGTACGGGCAAAACATTTACTATTGCCAGTTTATACCTGCGTCTATTACTCGGTCATGGTAATGCAGAAACGCGTCATGCTGTTGAATTAACGGTTGATCAAATACTGGTGGTGACTTTTACCGAAGCGGCAACGGCAGAGCTTCGCGATCGTATTCGTGGCCGTATTCACGATGCGCGTTTAGCGTTTAGTCGTGGTGTGAGTGGCGATCCCGTTATAGCCCCGTTACTGCAAGAGTATCCCGATCATAAAGCGGCAGCCAATATTTTACTGCAAGCTGAACGTCAAATGGATGAAGCAGCTATTTATACCATCCATGGTTTTTGTCAGCGAATGTTGACTCAAAACGCGTTTGAATCAGGCTGTCGTTTCAACAATGAATTTGTCACCGATGAAAGCCAATTGAAGAACTTGGTGGTAGCGGATTACTGGCGTAGTCATTTCTATCAGTTACCACGAGCGCTTGCTTGCCAGATCCGTGATTTATGGTCATCGCCGCATGCGCTATTAAAAGATATTGGCAATAGCTTAACAGGTGCCCCCGTTAAACTTTCTGTAGCGGCTATGACGGCAAGTTTAGAGCAGTTACATCAGCAAAATATCGAACGCATTAATGAATTTAAAGCATTATGGAAACAGCACTTCGCTGATTTAGAAGCGTTAATTGCAAACTCTGACGTGAATAAACGTAGCTATACCAAAAAGAGCCTACCAACGTGGCTCGCTCAAGTGAATGAATGGGCTAATCAACCGACTGAGAATTATGATTTACCGGATAAATTAGAGAAGTTTCATCAACAGGAATTGATCACTAAAACCCCGACAGGTGAAGCACCACAGCATGCGGTATTTGTTGCGGTTGCAGATTTACTTGATAACCCAGCGACATTACGCGATCCCTTATTAGCGCACGCGATTGAACATTGTCGTATTTTATTGGCGCAGGCAAAAGCCCATAAAGGGTGGTTATCGTTTGATGATCTTTTAACGCAGTTAGGCGCTGCGATCGATAACGATCAAGATGATCTCTTGGCAAGTAAGATCCGCAGCCAATATCCAGTTGCGATGATCGACGAATTCCAAGATACCGACCCCTTGCAGTACGGTATCTTCAGTTCGGTGTATCACGATCACCCTGAATGCGGATTGTTTATGATCGGTGATCCTAAGCAGGCGATTTATGCGTTTCGTGGGGCAGATATTTTTACTTATATTCAAGCCCGTCGTCAGGTTCAAGATCATTACACATTAGGTACCAACTGGCGTTCAACGGCAGATATGATTGCGTCGGTAAATAGCGTCTTTGATACACCTAATAGCCCGTTTATTTATGATCAAGATATTACCTTTGATCCTGTTGGTCATAGTCCGAAAGCACCAGATCGTAGCTGGTGGCTAAACGGCGAACAACAACACGCGCTCACGTTCTGGTTGCAAGATAGCCTCGATGGTAAGCCTATTACCAAGGGCGATTATGAGTCGACGATGGCAACGGCGACAGCGGCACACATTCAGCATATTTTAGAGCAGTCACAACAAGGGCAAGGCTACTTTTTAGATAAAGAAACTCAACACCCAGTGAAAGCGGGTGATATTGCGGTGTTAGTACGTACAGGACGAGAAGGTAAGTTGGTGCGTGAAGCACTGGCAAAACAAGGGATTGCCAGTGTGTATTTATCTAATCGTGATAGCGTTTTTTCTACTGCAGAAGCGGCTGATGTACAGCGATTATTACAAGCGGTACTAACACCTGATGACGATCGCGCATTGCGTGCTGCGTTGGCGTCAGGGTTGTTTTCTTTAACCGCAATAGAGCTCGATACGCTTAATAATGATGAGAATGAGTGGGAAATTGCAGTAAATAGCTTTAAGCAATACCGTCAACAATGGCTCAAGCGTGGCGTGATGCCTATGCTACGAAGCGTGATGGCGAAAAACAATATTGCTGAGCGTTTATTAGTGGAAGAAGGCGGTGAACGTCGTTTAACTGACTTACTTCATATTGGTGAATTACTGCAAGAAGCGAGTCAAACCTTAGACAGTGATTATGCGCTATTACGTTGGTTGGCTGAAAATGTAGCTGAGCCAAACGGTAATTCTGATGAGCAAATTTTGCGTTTAGAGTCCGAACGTAATTTGGTGCAGATTGTTACCATCCACAAATCAAAAGGATTGGAATACGATTTAGTCTTTATGCCGTTTGTTTGTAGCTATCGTGAAGTCGATAGTAAAGGCGAAGTGAAGTATCACGATGAAGACGATAACGTGACGATTTTAGATATTACCAAGCATGCTGATTCTATTTCTAAAGCTGATAAAGAACGCCTCGCAGAAGATTTACGTTTAATTTATGTAGCGTTAACTCGTGCAGTTTATGGCTGTTTTGTTGGTATGGCACCTGTACGTAATGGTCGCAGTAGCAAAGAGCCGACTGGATTACACAAATCAGCGATGGGGTATTTAATTCAAAATGGAGAAGAGTGCGGTGTTGCAGCACTAGAATTAGCACTGGCTAAGTTATCTGAAGCGCAACCGACAATCACTATTGCTGAACCTCCAGTATTACCTGTCGATAAGTGGGCAGGACAAAATGAGCAAACTGAGGCGTTGAATCGTCGTGAATTTGAGCGTCAGATTGAACGTAATTGGTGGATGACCAGTTACTCCAACTTGGTGAAGCAAGGCCATCAAGCGCATCATGATAGCAGTTTAGATCTTCCTGGATTTGATATCGATTCTGTGCAGAAAGAAACGCCAGAAAACAGTGAAACGGAGGTGGAATTAGAGCCTGAATACTCTATTTACACTTTCCCTCGCGGTGCGCGTCCGGGGACATTTTTACATACGGTGTTTGAAGAAATCGAGTTTACGCGTCCTGTCGATAGCCCAGAAACTGTCGCTAAACTGACGGAGCTATTGCAACTTGAACATTACGAGTTAGCGTGGCTACCTGTATTACAGCAATTAATTAACGATGTTTTGCACTGTCCATTAGACGGCGAAAAATTGCGATTGGCAGAAAAAACACCACAACAACGTTTAACGGAAATGGAGTTTTTACTCCCGATTGAAATGTTGCAATCACCGCTACTCAATAAAGTCATTGCTAAGCATGATTCTATTTCCGCTAAAGCTGGCGAGCTAGGCTTTAGTACGGTCAGCGGTATGCTTAAAGGTTTTATTGACTTGGTGTTTGAACATCAGGGTAAATATTACGTATTAGACTGGAAATCGAATTATCTTGGTGATGATCCACAGGTGTATCGTGGTGAGCAGTTGGTTGAAGCGATGCGCGATCACCGCTATGACTTGCAGTATCAAATTTACGCCTTAGCGCTGCAACGTTTCTTGCGTAGCCGTATTCCAAACTACGACTATGAGACCCATTTCGGTGGTGTGTATTACTTGTTCCTACGTGGCATTCAAGCTGGTAGTGACAGTGGAATTTTCCATGCGAAACCATCGCAAGCATTGTTAGAAGAACTGGATTTATTAATTGATGGAGCATTACCTCATGCTTAAACGACTTCAAGCGTTAACCAAACAAGGTGTGTTGCGTCAGCTTGATTATCAGTTCGCAAAATTTGTCGCGCATCATAGCCCCGCAGATCAAGCTGATTTAGCCGCACTTGTGGCAGCTCTTGCCAGTAATGAATTAGGTAAGGGACATGTTTGCGTAGTGCTAGATACACTTTCGCCTCAGCGTTTGTTTAGTTTGCCATCACGTGTTGCAATTGAGTTGTTAGAAGGCGTGCCTGAGCCTTCACAATGGGGAGAGCTATTAAGCCATTTTGCGGTGGTATCGACCGTGCAAACAGGCAAGGTGCAAGCGACCCCCTTAGTTATTGAACATGGCCGTTTGTACCTAAGTCGTTATTGGCAATTTGAACAAACCGTTGCCAATAAAATCCTCATGATGGCAAACAATGCAGGAGCAGAGGATGTACGATTTAGTACGACTGAGCTCAACGTTATGCATCAGGCATTAGATGATTTATTTCCTGTTACTTACGGTTACTTGTATGAAGCCTTATCAACCGCGACAACAGCTGATGCACGCCAGAGATTAGTGTGTGACATGCTTGATGTGGTGAAACCAGAGCAAGTTGATTGGGCGAAAGTCGAGCATATTTTAGTCAATGCGACATCGCAAAAAGATCTGTCTCAATTAGATGGGGTGATACCACTTGATGCCTGCTTAAATTGGCAGAAAGTGGCAGCTGCAGTGGCATTGACACGTCAGTTTGCAGTGATTTCTGGCGGCCCAGGTACGGGTAAAACAACCACCGTCGCTAAATTACTTGCGGCATTAGTAATGCAAGCCGGTGATGAGCATGTACCTAATATTATGCTGGTGGCACCGACAGGTAAGGCGGCGGCACGTTTAACAGAATCGATTAGTTCTGCGGTGAAATCATTGCCCGTAGCGGCATCAGTGAAAGAGCGTATTCCGACTCAATCGAGTACGATCCACCGTTTATTGGGGGCAATTCCGGGACGCGTTGAATTTCGTCATCATAAAGATAATCCCTTACACCTTGATGTGTTAGTGGTTGATGAAGCCTCAATGGTTGATTTACCTATGATGGCGCGATTGCTCGATGCGATGCCTGCTGGCGCGAAACTGATTTTATTAGGGGATAGAGATCAGTTGGCATCGGTTGAAGCGGGGGCTGTGCTCGGTGATATTTGCTCATTTGCTAATCAAGGTTATAGTGGAACGCAAGGGCAAGTGCTTAGCCAGTTGACGGGCTATGATCTCCATAGCACCTCACTCGATTTAAGTTTGGTGGCCGATTGTTTATGCATGCTACAAAAGAGTTACCGTTTCCACGCTCAATCTGGTATTGGTCAGTTAGCGAAAGCAATTAACAGCGGTCGTCCTGCGTTGGTGGAAAAAGTCTGGCAGCAAGGCTTTAAAGATATTCATCATTACGCCTTATCTTCTGACAGTTATCAGTCGATGATTAATCAGGTGACGACCTTCTACTTTGATTATTTAGATGCGATTGCCGCACAACGTGAGCCTAAATTGGTGCTAGATGCGTTTGCGAATGTGCGCTTGTTATGTGCATTGCGCGAAGGTGATTTTGGTGTTGTAGGGTTAAACTACCGGATAGAAAAAGAGTTAACTCACCGCGGTAAAATTAACCCAGGAGACGATACGTGGTATCAAGGTCGCCCAATTATGATCACCCGAAATGATCATGCCGTTGGTTTATATAACGGTGATATTGGTATCACTATGTTAGAGCCAGAAACGGATGCCGTCGATGGTGTGCGTCGTTTGAAGGTCTATTTTGAGATGCCTGATGGTACGATCCGTGGATTCTTGCCTAGTCGTATTCCAGAGCATGAAGTGGTGTATGCGATGACTATCCATAAATCACAAGGATCTGAATTTGCTGATACCGTAATGGTGTTGCCGAATGACTTTACACCGATCTTAACTCGAGAGTTGATTTATACCGGTATTACACGTGCAAAAGCGAGATTGTATCTTTACGCTCAACCAGACGTTATTCGTCGTAGTGTGCAAGTAAGAACTGAGCGGGCAAGTGGCTTATCTGAATTGTTAGTGTAAACCTGTATTTATCAATAAAAAACGCCAGCATTTGTGCTGGCGTTTTTTATTGTTCGTTATTTAAGGTGTTACTTAAACATGTCTAATAGCCAGTAACTAACAGGGTTATCTGGACATTGATAAGGGCCACATTCTAGGAATGTAGAAATAACATTAATTAGAACGGCAACAATCGCTAGAATACAAACAAACTTACCAAATTTGTTCATTTGATAATTTTCGCTTGTCCATTCTTTATTCCAAAGTAGGAGAAGTAGTGCGACACCAGCGATAGCCATAGCAAAGATCACAAATGCCCATGTGTAGTAGTGCATACCAAGGATCGGGCTACCAAAACCTGGTGTGCCAGGGATAACGTGAAGCGATACTTGGCGAAGCGCTGTCGCTGCACCAAATAATGCACCGACTAAGATCACACCATAATGGCGTTGCTGAGTGCCATAAACGACATTAAGCATAAAGCCGAACATTACCATAACAAAACCAAGACGCTGCAATAAACACAGTGGACAAGGTAATTCATTCCAAGCGACTTGTAATACTGAGCCCATTAATAATACAAAGGTAATACCTAATAGACCCAAGCTATTAAGAAGGGTTACATGTTTATTATTCATTAATCATTCCCCCCTATAATAAAATCGATAGTGAATCAGTGGCATGGTGATGAAACCAATACAAACCAATAATTACGGATGCGGCAAAGAATGCATATCCTACATTTTTTTTACCAATGAAAGCGCTGACCATTGCAATCAAAAGTAATAGAAATATTAAACTCATCATAAGTTGATTTAACCTGAAGTAATTTGTGTTTTTATAATGTTTGTAGCGTTATCTTAGTTGAGCATGTTTTTAGTAAAATAACTCTACACAGACAATTTTACGCTCTTAAGTCACCATTTTGTTAATTTTGTGTCAATTATTTTATTCTTGTGATGAGGATTTTTGATCTTCTTTGGTAATTATAAAGTGCTTTTTTTGCCATTGGCAGCCTATCTACATCACATTCAGAAAAGCCCTGTTCGCGGAACCAGTGTAAGCTTCGAGTGGTTAATACAAATAAGTGTTCGAGGTTTTGTTGGCGCGCTTGTAGGCATAACTCATTAAGCAGTAATACACCGCGATTATCATCCCTAAAGTCAGAATGAATCGCGACACAAGCCATTTCAGCCATTTTCTCTTCAGGAAAGGGATAAAGCGCAGCACAGCCGATAATTAAATTGTCACGCTCTACAATCGTAAATTGAGTAATTTCTTGCTCGAGTTGTTCTCGGGAGCGTCGAACTAAAATTCCGTCTTGCTCTAATGGTTGGATCAGATCCAGAATACCACCAATGTCGTTAATGTTGGCGCGTCGCACTTTTTCTGCGCTCGCCATTACAATTTGGGTACCGATACCATCAAGAGAAAAAAGCTCTTGAATTAATGCCCCATCTTCTTTGTAGCTGATCAGGTGGCTGCGAGGAACGCCAGCTCGACAAGCACTAATAGCACCACGTAAGAAACGCCCAGTACCACAGTCCTGCGCTCGCTGTGCGACAAGTTTTTGATGGATATGATCGGCTTCGTTTGGCAGTAATTCAGAGATAATTTCATTGTTATCGCCCACGACTCCTTGCTCTGAGCAGAAACCAATAAGTTTGTCGGCTTTTAAGCGGATAGCTACTTGGGTTGCGACTTCTTCAGAGGTGAGGTTAAAGCATTCTCCGGTTACTGAACTCGCGATTGGGCCGAGTAGTACAATGGAACCTTGCTCTAACTGACGTTTAATCGCATCGGTATCAATACGACGAATTTTTCCACTATGACAATAATCTACACCGTCATCGACCCCGAGAGGTTGGGCGATAATAAAATTACCACTAATGATATTAATCTGCGCGCCAGCCATTGGAGTATTATGGATCCCCATTGAAAAGCGAGCGGTGATATCTAACTGAAGTTGTCCCGCTGCTTGCTTGGCAATTTCTAATGCTCGTTCATCGGTAATACGGATCCTTTTATGATAAGGAGAATGACAATCTTGCTCTGCCAGTAATGTACTGATTTGTGGGCGAGCACCGTAGACAATAACGATTTGAATGCCTAGGCTATTAAGTAGTGCGATATCATTGACGATATTATCGAAATTGGGATCGGCAAATGCCTCTCCACCTACCATGATCACCATGGTTTTTCCAACATGCGCATTTAGGTAGGGAGCTGATTGTCTGAATCCTTTAACCAGCGGTGTACTACGTCTTTTCACTATCTGACATCCATGTACAAAAAATTTATATGGATAAAGTAAATTAATTTGTCAATTTGTACAGTATTTAAGTGATAGTATTTACAAGATGTTATGGCGGTGATCTTTAATTAACATTGCGAACAATCTGTTAGTTTAAATTGTATTAGTAGTTTTTGTGGAGGTGATAATTGGATAAAGTACAATCATCTAAAGCCAGTACTTATTATCTGATGACAAAACATTCACAAACAATTATTTTGATCTTGCTATTAGTCGCTGGTTTAGCACTCACTGGCCTGTTTGTATCTAAAGCAGCATTATCTTCTTGGCTAAAGCCCCCTTCATCTGAAGCCATATATGGCTATTGGAAAGAGCATGATGTCGCGCAATATGTGGCAGAAAGTTTTGAGATCCGCCCGCTGGGTATTTATCGTGATGGAAGGCTAGTGACGACACAGTATTGCTGGGATGGTCAAACATTGAGCTATCAATTAGGTGAACAGCATTACTCTTATCTTTATCATGATAATAACTTTATTCGTCAGCAGCCTGCACATTACATTTCTACATTTGTACGCACACCATTACTACTTAATTAGATCAGTTTTAGTAGCTCATGGATGGAACTTTGTTTGAGTGCTATTTGTCTCAAGAGATCAGCTATCTGTGGCGTACCGCCAAGACAATGCTGGATCACGTGGTTAATTTGGTGTTGAGGGACTCCTTCGCTAGTTAAATTTCTGATCCACTGGTATTCAATAGCATTGGGATCTAACAAGGTATCTTTGCCAACTTTAAGTGGTGATTGCATCTCTTTATATCCTTATGAGTGCGTTATTTTTATTATTAGTTTGTGAGTTGTTTATTTTTTGTGACGATTTTATTAAATCGCTTGTATGTGACAATAATATGACACTGGATGAATCATTAATAATATAAATATCTATATTCGTTGAATGAAAATGTAAGCACTGCAATGAAATTTAGATATAAATATGACTTAAGATTATTACGTTATATTGTTATTGATTTGCTACTATTGCCTTCATTCACATATATCTACCATATTAGCTGTATCTCGCATTTTAAAATTTTATAGGCTTATCTATCGTGTTACGTAAAGCAGCAATCGCTATTATTATGTTTGGTTTAGTTGGTTGCGCATCGAATAATGATGCACAATCAACCAATGAACAAACCGCTATTCAAAAAAATCCATTAGCTCACCAATATCTTGGTAACTATTTTCCACATGTATTAAATCGTGTTTCAACCATTAAGTCAGATAAGCAGCGCGATTACACAACCTTTGCTCCCCAAGCTGAAATGGTAGTCACACGTTCTCCATCAATGGCACGCAAATATGGCCCGTTATACAAGCAACTAGAAAAGTGGATCAGTGCGGGTGGTGATCCAAGTAAACTGGCTAGTTACGGTATTGAAGCGGCGCAAATGGGCGGTGGTGATAATAAAGGTAACGTAATGTTTACTGGTTATTATTCACCTGTTATTGAACTTCGTCATACACCAAATGCAGAGTTCCGTTACCCTGTATATGCAATGCCTAAGTGTAATGGTCGTTGCCCATCTCGCGCTGAAATTTACAATGGTGCGTTAAAAGGCAAGGGCTTGGAGTTAGGTTACAGCAAATCCATGCTAGATATTTTCATGATGGAAGTTCAAGGTAGTGGCTTTGTGCATTATGAAGACAATGATCAATTAGAATACTTTGGTTATAACGGTAAAAATGGTCACCGTTATGTGAGTATTGGTCGAGTATTGATTGATCGTGGTGAAGTGCCGAAAGAAAAAATGTCACTGAAAGCCATTCAAGAGTGGGTATCTACCCATAGTGATGCTGAAGTACGTGAACTATTAGAGCAAAATCCATCATTTGTTTTCTTTAAACCAACGAAAACGTTAGATGTTAAGGGTAGCGCGGGGATTCCGTTGCTTGCTAATGCTGCTGTGGCGGCAGATCGAAAATATATTCCTATGGGCTCTGCGTTGCTTGCAGAAGTACCCGAGCTTGATGCTCAAGGTAACTGGACGGGTAAACACGTTTTACGCCTGTTACTTGCGTTAGACACGGGTGGTGCTGTGAAGAAAAATCACCTCGATCTTTACCATGGTATGGGTAAGCAAGCAGGCACTGATGCGGGTCACTACAAGCACTTTGGTCGTGTATGGCGTTTAGGCTTAGAAGGAACTGCAACACAAGACCCTTGGCTTAAGCCATAGTTTGGTACTGTTAGAAAGCATTTCCAACAAGCTTGAGTGATGCTAACAACTGGACAATCCTATTAAGAGTGCGTATAAAAACGCACTCTTTCTTTATCCATCAGATCAGTGAAGAAATACTATGCGCGAACTTGATACCCCAGCATCCGACAGTTATAACCAACGTTTTGGCGGCACACGTCGTTTATACGGCAATAGCGAAGTAGACATTCTTCGTGCTGCACACGTGTGTGTGATTGGTATTGGTGGTGTAGGTTCATGGGCGGCAGAAGCGTTAGCGCGTTCAGGTATTGGTGAGCTTACCCTGATTGATATGGATGATGTGTGTGTGACGAATATTAATCGTCAAATTCATGCCATGACAGGGACGGTAGGTAAAAGCAAAATTGAAGTGATGGCTGAGCGTATTCACCTAATCAATCCTGAATGTAAGGTCAATTTGATTGACGATTTCATCACACCTGAAAATCAAGCTGAATACTTGTCAAAAGATTTTGATTACGTGCTCGATGCAATAGATAGCATGAAGCCAAAAGCGGCACTGCTGTCATACTGTAAGAGTAATAAAATTAAGGTGATCACCACAGGTGGTGCTGGCGGTCAAATGGACCCAACACAAATTCAGATCGCTGATTTGACCAAGACAATCCAAGATCCATTGGCGAAGAAGTTACGTGATACCTTGCGTCGTCATCATAACTTCCCTAAAAACCCAAAACGTAAGTTTGGTATTGATTGCGTATTTTCAACAGAGCAACTGAAGTACCCACAAGCCGACGGCTCTGTGTGTGCAGTAAAAGCGACAGCAGAAGGGCCCAAGCGTATGGATTGCGCGAGTGGTTTTGGCGCGGCAACCGTTGTGACTGCAACGTTTGGTTTTGTCGCGGTATCACAAATATTACGTAAGCTTATCGAAAAACATAAACAGTAATCGATAGGCAGTGACATGAAAAAGGCAGATCATATGATCTGCCTTTTTTGTTGCTGTGCTATTTCTAGGACTGATAAATCTTGTTTAGCGTGCGAGTTGTTTTATTTGCTCAACAATCGCTTTTAACCCATTGCCACGAGACGGACTCAAATGGGCAATTAAACCGAGTGAATCAAAGTAGCCATCAATATCAAATTCACTGATCTCTGTACGCGTTTTACCGTGATAAGCGGCAAGTACGAGTGTTATTAAGCCGCGAACAATACGCGCGTCAGAATCAGCTTGAAAATAAAAGTGATCGCCAACTTGCTGGTGGCGAAGCCAAACTTGCGATTCACAACCACTGACTTTTAACTGCTCATCTTTGTCTTCTTCTGCCATTACCGGCAGTTTCTTACCTAGCTGAATGACAGTACGGTAGCGATCTTCCCAGCCTGAAGCGTTTTGCATTTGAGCCACAATGTCTGTATCTGAAATGTCGGTGCCGAAAGGGTGATGGGGAAGTGTAAGTTCAGTCATAGTATTCAATCCAGATAACCGCATTAAAGTAAATCACAAGCTTTATGTAGTGCAGTGATAAAGCGCTCTACATCTTGCTCGGTGTTATAAAGCGCTAATGATACGCGTAATGTTCCTGTTAAGCCTAGTGCATCAAGCATGGGATGTGCACAGTGGTGACCAGCACGCAGCGCGATATTTTGCTGATCAAGCAAGGTCGCAATATCTTGATGGTGCACCCCATCAACGACAAAAGAGAATAAACTTGCCTTCGGTTGTAATCCTATAATACGTAAGCCATCAATATTTTTAATGCCTTCGATGGCTTTGTGGCGCAAGTTTTCAATATGTACTTCAGCGCCTTGTCTATCTAGTTTCTTGAGCCAATTAATTGCTGCGGCTAACGCTAAACATCCCGCTACATTTGGGGTGCCAGCTTCAAATTTACCCGGTAGTGCAGCGAAAGTTGTACCTTCAAAAGAGACTTTTTCCACCATTTTACCGCCGCCGTGCCAAGGTGGCATTGTTTCAAGTAGCGCTTGCTTGCCATAAAGAACGCCAATACCAGCCGGGGCATAAATTTTATGGCCTGAGAACACATAGAAGTCAGCATCAAGTGCAGTGACATCGATATCTTCATGAGCAATACCTTGTGCGCCATCAATTACAGCAATGGCGCTGTGCTGGTGAGCTGCGTGAATGATTTCTTCAATTGGGTTACGGGTACCCGTAACATTGGTAATGTGGGCGACTGCGACGATTTTTGTTTTATCCGATAGGAGCGAATAAAACGCATCTAGATCTAAAGTACAGTCATCGCGCATCGGGATTTTAATGACGCGTGCACCGGTTTCTGCCGCTATCATTTGCCATGGCACGATATTGGCGTGATGCTCTAATTCACTGACTAGAATTTCATCTCCTGCCGTTAGATTTGCGCGGGCATAAGTTTGAGCAATTAAATTTAATGCTTCTGTTGCGCCACGTGTCCAAATAATTTCTTTGCTGTGCGCTGCGCCAATGAAGTGTTGTACGGTTTCTCTTGCTTGTTCAAAGCGCAGCGTCGCATTTGCTGTGAGGCTATGACTGCCACGATGCACATTGGCATTATAACCACGATAGTACTCAGTGATTGTATCAATAACCACGGCTGGCTTTTGTGCGGTTGCTGCGCTGTCTAGGTACACTGGCGGTAATTCACCATCTGTGTGTTGCAAGGCAGGGAATTGAGCCAAAATAGTTGAGATATCAAATTGAGAGGTCATGGTTGTTCACATAGCTAAGATTGAACGAAGGATCATGCTAATAAATAAGTCAGAGAGCAAGTATTGATGGCTTTATATTGATAAAAAAATAGCACTGCGTTGGGGCGCAGTGCTAAAAATAGCTTTGACTTTATAGTCAAAAATACAGGAAATAAAGGATGGTTATTCCATCCGTCCGAAAGGATTCGGATAATATGCAAACACAACACGCAATATTGATTAAGCTGGTTAGCCAGAGGGCAAAGAACAGAGGATTAAATCAATATTGCGTAGAGATAATAGGGTTTCTCTAGTAGTTGAACAATGGACAATTTATAATGTTCAGGATTAAAAAAACTAATGCATTAAATAGTCGAGAAAAGTATGTCTAGACGTTTACCTCCGCTCAACTCATTAAAGGTGTTTGAGGCGGCAGCAAGACACTTGAGTTTTACTCGTGCTGCTGAAGAATTATTTGTTACTCAAGCCGCAGTTAGTCATCAAATTAAAGCGTTAGAAGAATTTCTAGGCTTAAAGTTATTCCGCCGTCGTAATCGTTCTCTATTGCTAACAGAGGAAGGACAGGGCTACTTTCTCGATATAAAAGATATCTTTTCAGCGATATCTGATGCGACTGATAAGGTCTTGGAACGAGGTGCTAAAGGTGCATTAACCATTAGTTTACCTCCTAGTTTTGCCATCCAATGGTTGGTACCACGTTTAACCGATTTTAATGAACAACACCCTGATATTGACGTGCGTATTAAGGCGGTCGATTTAGATGAAGGGTCGCTCACCGACGATGTCGATGTGGCGATTTACTATGGTCGAGGTAATTGGTCTGGCCTGCGTGCCGATAAATTATATCAAGAGTTCATGATGCCTGTTTGTTCGCCAATGCTGCTGACAGGGGCGAAACCGCTGCGCACATTAGATGATTTAAAACTACACACCTTGTTACACGATACTTCTCGAAAAGAGTGGAAGAATTATGTTCGTCATTATGATGTGCAAGGGGTTAACGTTAACCAAGGGCCTATTTTTAGTCACTCAACCATGGTGCTACAAGCTGCGGCTCATGGCCAGGGAATTGCGCTGGGAAATAATGTATTAGCGCAACCAGAATTAGAAGCTGGGCGCTTGGTGTGTCCATTTGATGAAGTGTTAGTGAGTAAAAACGCGTTCTATTTTGTTTGCCAAGAGCGCCAAGCTGATACTGGGCGAATTCAAATATTTAGAGATTGGGTGTTAGCCAAAGCACGTCGTGAACAAGAGGATATGCCTGATGTCGAACTTAGCCAGTGAATACATAATTAACGAACCTAAATCAGGTACCGCTGAAGCAACATTTTTGTTTGCTCATGGTGCAGGGGCGGGAATGGATCATGCTTTTATGATGGCAGTCGCTGAAGGTTTAGCACTGCAAGATATTCGGGTAGTACGGTTTAATTTTCCATATATGGTTAAACGTGCTGAAGATGGTAAAAAGCGACCGCCTGATCGCCAACCAAAACTCTTGATTGATTTTCAACGTCATATCGAAACCTTTGCAGGCAGTTCGTTAGTCATTGGCGGTAAATCAATGGGCGGTAGAATGGCGAGTATTATGGCAACAGAGGTTGCCGCTCAAAGCCCGGATGTAGAAAACTGCGCAGCGAAGGTGAAAGGCGTAGTGTGTTTAGGTTTTCCTTTTCATCCGCCGGGGAAACCTGAAAATTTTCGTGGTGATCATTTGGCGTCGATTACGGTACCCACATTGATCCTACAAGGTGAGCGAGACACGTTTGGTACTAAAGCAGAAATAGCACAATGGGCGTTTTCTCCCAATGTCGAGGTTGCGTTTCTTCCTGACGGTGATCATAGTTTTAAACCGCGAAAAGCCTCTGGTTTTACGGAAGCTAACAATATAGCAACGGCCATTGAGCGATTAGCGCGGTTTATTAAGGAGTGCTGTGGTGACTGAACCATTACAAAACCGAACGCGTTGGATGCTCTTTGTCGCGGCAATGAGTGGTGCATTAACGGTGGGGTTAGGGGCATTTGCTGCACACGGCTTAAAGCAGCATTTATCGCCTTATTTACTCGATGTATTTAAGACTGGCGTACAATATCAAGCGTGGCATACATTCGCGTTATTGGGTTGTGGAATATTGACACGCTTTTTGTCTTCAAAAGCTGTATCATACGCCGCTCTGTTTTTCACCCTTGGTATAATCTGTTTTAGTGGCAGTTTATATGCATTGGCATTAACAGGCATTAAGTGGTTTGGTCCCATCACACCGATGGGCGGAGTATGTTTTATTATTGGCTGGGTAATGCTTGCAGTAGCAGCCTGGCGTTCAGCTTGAGGGTTCCAACGTGAATCATGTTTTATTGTATTGTCGTCCTGGCTTTGAAAAAGAATGTGCAGGTGAAGTTCAAGACAAAGCAAATACGCTGGAATTGTTTGGTTTCCCTCGGGTAAAAAACAATTCAGGTTATGTGTTATTTGAATTTTATCAAGCAGGTGATGCGGATAAATTTATTCAGCTACAACCATTTTCACAGTTAATCTTCGCACGTCAAATGTTTGCGGCATCACAGATGTTAACGGATTTACCGGCTGATGATCGTATTTCTCCGATCTTAGAAGTGATTGGTGATGACTTCCCACGTTGTGGTGATCTCCGTGTTGAAACACCAGATACCAATGAAGCGAAAGAGTTATTAAAATTCTGTCGTAAGTTTACGGTGCCACTTCGTCAAGCAATGCGTAAGCGTGAGATTTTATACGCGAAAGATAACAACAAAAAGCCTGTGCTACATGTGTGTTTCGTCGCACCGGGTTGTTGTTTTGTAGGTTATTCATATACATCGAATAACTCACAGTTCTTTATGGGCATTCCCCGCTTAAAATTCCCAGCAGATGCGCCAAGTCGCTCAACGTTGAAATTAGAAGAAGCATTTCACGTATTTATTCCTCGCCACGAGTGGGATGAGCGTTTAGCGCCAGGTATGTGGGGGGTTGATTTAGGTGCTTGTCCTGGTGGGTGGACATATCAATTGGTGAAACGCTCGATGTTTGTTCACGCGATTGATAATGGCGCAATGGCACAAAGCTTGATGGATACAGGTCAAGTTAAATACCATGCCGTTGATGGTTTTAAATTTGAGCCAGCACGTAAAAACGTTACGTGGATTGTTTGTGACATGATTGAAAAGCCAGCGCGTGTGGCTCACTTAATGGGTGAGTGGTTAATTAAAGCGTGGGCAAAAGAAGCGATCTTTAACTTAAAACTACCTATGAAAGGTCGTTATGATGAAGTGCTTCAAGATATTGAAAACCTGAAAGTATTTCTTATTCAAAATGGTGTGAAGTTCAAGCTACAGGCTAAGCATTTATACCACGATCGCGAAGAAATTACGGTTCACATTCAGCGTCTAGATACACGCTCTCCACACTAAAATAGATTCAAAAGATAAGCCAATTTTGCTTGGCTTATCTTTTATTGGGGATATTTATGACCAAAGAAACCTCACATAAAACAAATTTAGTCTTTTTTTATTCAGAGGGTGCTCCCAATGATAATGCTTTAGACTTATGTGAAAATAAGCAGTTAGTGCTAGATGCCGCGAAAGATCATGTTGATAATATTAGTTACTACACGCCTAAAAAGTTAAGAGATCTTGGATTTGAAGGTTATGTAAGAGAATATGATAGTTCTGGTTTAGTCTCTCAAAACCCTGGAATGTCTAAAATTGGTTTTTGTGCTTGGCGTCCACTTATTTTATTGCTTGAAATGGAAAGGATGAATGAAGGTGATATCTTAATTTACCGTGATTCTAATATTCTAAAATATAGAAAGCTATCTAATTATAATGATATTAAAAATATTGCGGAGCAATGTTTAACATTATGTGGGTTTGATTTTTTTATTCCTCATCATGATTCTTTAATAAAAAACCGAGAATTAACTAAAACAAATATTATTAGAGAACTCGGAGAGGATAACTTTTTTTCATATGAATACCCTGCACTGCAGGCTGCGTTTATTGTAATAAGAAAATCGGAAGCCTCCATACAGTTGTTACAAGAGTGGCTTGACGCGTGTAGTAACGAAGAGTGGATAAACGGTAAACAGTATGGTGAGTTAGATTCGCAATTTCACCACTCTACACCTGAACAAGCAATACTGAGTATAATAATTGCAAACTGGGTAAGGAAAGGAATTCACAATATACCTGTGACTTACCCTTTAATATCTATTAGAGCAGGTAGAGATATAAATAAGATTACTTTTAGAACCGACTTTTCATATCTAACTATTTTAAATAAAAGTAATGCTGAGTATATTAATCTACCCAGCTATATAAATAAAAAAAATATTAAAGGGTTACTTGAATTTTCAAGTACATTAATATCAAATTTTATATTAAAGAAAAATTACGAAATATTAAAATCATATAATAAGATTAAACCTAGCAAAAGTATCAATGATAAAATTATCTCTCTTAGAGAAAAGCTGGGTAAAGAATAATAATTCTTTAATCATAAGCTATCACATATTATTAATATGATAGCTTATGATATTTAGTATGTTTTGTTTATTGTGGCATGATATAACGAATATCTTGTAGGTTAAAACCTAACTCTAAATCAGTTTTTAAACTTGATACCGCTTTACTTGCAAGTGCCACATCGTGGTGACCATCAATTTTCTTTTTCCATTTAGCAGGCAGATCATTTGCTGCCAAAATAGTTTCTAGCGTTGGGTATAGGTTGAGTAACTCTACAGCGGCTTTAGGACCGATACCTGCAACACCAGGGATCTTACTCGAACTTATCCCAGCAAGTCCCCAATAATCCGTTAGCTTCTCTGGCGCTACGCCATATTCCTTTTCAATAAAAGCACTATCGAGCCAGCGTTCTTGGAAGTAATCACGAATGCGCAGTGTCGGTTGTAATAACTGGCAGTAACCTTTATCCGTTGAAATGATGGTGACTTGCTCACCGCGAGAGGCGACTTTTAGCGCAAGGGTGGCGACGAGATCATCGGCTTCATCACCATCAGAGAGCAGTGAATCAATGCCTATCTCCATAAAGGCATCTTGAATAATATCCATTCCTGTCATGAGTTCATCAGGCATGGGTTTTCTTCCTTCTTTGTAGTGAGGAAGAAGTTCAGCTCGCCAGCCACGATCATCACCATGATGATCGAATACTGCCACAATATGGGTTGGTTGGCTGATCTTGATGATTTTTTTCAGTGCTCGACAACAAGTCTCAGCTGTCGCTTTTACATCAGGTTCACCGGGACGAGCCGCATGAACACGACGAATGAGATTAAGAGCATCAATAACAACAAGGTGGATAGCCATAAACAAATTCTTTGTAAATAAAAAGGAGCACTAAAGCTCCTTATTGTACGCAATTATAATCATCGATGTTGTGATTATTTTGTTGCTTTATTGGCTGTTATAATTTCATAACAGGGTTCATATTTGCTGCCGGGTAACTTCATTCGTTGCTGTTTAACGAAATCTTGTAACAGCTTATCCATCCGATCCATTAAATATTTATCACCATCAATTTTGAAGCGGCCATGGCGTTCAATTTCATGAATACCTTCTTCTTTGACGTTACCTGCGACAATGCCAGAGAAAGCACGGCGAAGGTTGGCTGCCAGTTTATCAACGGGTTGATCCATATGCAGATCCAAATTTGCCATTGCTTCATGAGTGGGGGCAAAAGGCATCTGAAATTCTGCAGGGATCTTGAGTGACCAATTAAAGCAGTAAGCATCTCCGATTTCTCGACGATGTTCTTTAACCTTGGTCATAGCGGTTTTCATAACTTTTGCGACTTGTTCAGGATCGTCAATGATGATCTGATAATGCTTGGTTGCTTCTTCGCCTAAAGTATTCTGAATAAAATCATCAAGCGTACGGAAGTAATCTTCACTTTCTTTCGGCCCTGTTAATACTACCGGCATCGGTTGTTCGGCATTTTCAGGCTGCATCAGCACCCCTAGAATATAGAGCAATTCTTCCGCAGTACCAGCGCCGCCCGGGAAAATAATAATACCGTGTCCAACGCGAACAAAAGCTTCTAGGCGCTTCTCAATATCAGGTAGAATTACTAATTCATTAACGATTGGGTTTGGTGGCTCTGCGGCAATAATTGAGGGTTCCGTTAACCCTATAAAACGACTGCTGCCATAACGTTGCTTCGCATGACCGATAGCAGCGCCTTTCATTGGCCCTTCCATTGCGCCAGGCCCACAACCGGTACATACATTGAGCTCACGAAGACCAAGTTCATTACCCACTTCACGGGTGTATTGGTATTCAGTAGGGTTGATAGAGTGACCGCCCCAACAAACAACAATATTGGGATCTTCACCAGCATGAAGGGTACGAGCATTACGCAATAAGCTAAAGACAAAATCAGTGATGTGTGGCGCACTACTAAGATCTATATCGTTACGACGAGCAACATGCATATCGACATAAATAATATCGCGCAATACTGAGAACATATGCTCTTGAATACCCGTAATGATCTTACCATCTACAAACGCATGCTCAGGTGGGTTGACCAACTCTAACTTGATACCACGTTCGCGACGTTTTAGGTTGATATCAAAATCTTTGTTTTTTTCTAATAGCTCTTTTGAGTTATCGGTATGGCTACCGGAATTCAGTACTGCCAGTGAACAGTTACGATATAGGCGGTATAAGTCACTGGAAGCGGTTGCTTTTAAGCTATCAACTTCTATTTGGGAAAGCAGGGACATAGCCCCTACAGGACTGATATGTGTGATCATAGTAACCTCCCTGGAAACAATGAAAGCTCAGTTTGGTTCTTGCTATATGCGAAAATCAAGCAGAGTATGTTGATGATTTTGAGGTTATTCCCCCATCAGGTATCTACGATAGAAGGTGTTTGGAGGAAGCACTAAAATAGTGTTTGTTTTTATTACCATACACAGTGAATATGCATTTGACTAGATGTTAATAAAAAAAATCAGACGTCTGTTTTCACTATCATATTACGTTTTAAGAAAGGTATTTAAGCAAAAGTGTTTGCTTAGCGTTTTAAGAGATCCAAATTAAGCGATTAGTGCCAGCACTTTTTGCGCTTGCTAATGCTTTTACGGTTCGCTCGATAACAACATGATGGTCATCATTACCTTCAAATAAGGTCGCGCCGATAGAGACCGAAATAGACAGGTTTTGGTCTTTAAATCGGAAGGGGAGTTGGCTGATAGCCTCTCGAATATTAGCAAGCTTTTTATTGCGAGTTTGTTCATCACAATCTGGCATGATAAGCATAAATTCATCGCTGCTAAAACGTGCTAAATAATCCGTGTCAGATAAACATTGTTGAATTTTTTTAGCGATAATTTTTAATGCTTTATCACCAGCAAGGTGACCAAATTTATTGTTGATCTCACCGAAACTATCAACATCAATAAGCGCAACAGGTAGTGCATATTCATAACGTTTCCAGTTGTGATATTCATGCTCAATACGATCCATAAATGCATTACGGTTATAGGCTAGAGTTAATGAGTCTCGTAGCATGCTTTGTTCTTGATCATGCAGACGTTGACGATAATTATGGGTTTGTTGGATCAACTGTTGAATTTGTTTTTCGTTATGTTGCTGTTGCTCAATCAGTGCTCGCTCTCGTTCTTGAAGTGCGATATTTCTTTCAACAATGCTGTCTATCTCGTTTGCAGCAGCATGAAGCGTTGGACGTTTATCTTCAAGGTTGGCGTTATCAGATAAGCTTATTTTTAGTTGTTGGGTAACCTGTGATAATTCGTTATCCAACTCGCTTCTGTGTTGATGTAATATATGCGATTTGTCTGCAGTTTGATGGGTATCTTTGTGCAGTTCGGCTAAGTCACTATTAATATTATTAAGAAAGCTTTGTGAAGCTTGGCGTTCATACAACGTGGCATCTAATATCAAACGCAATACTTGGAACTGAATTTTTGTCAGTTGTTGAGTATCAAGCTCGTTGTTAAGTTGAGATTTGATCTCAATCAGCTGATTACCATGCTCACCGTTAAAATCTATTTCAGTAATAAGATGTTGTAACTCGGCAACTAGCTCTAGATGATGTGTCGACTTTTCTACAACGTCTGCTGGATGGGTAACTTTGGTCGCAGAACCTAGTTTTATCGTTCGCTCATAAAGTTCTAACAAACGTAAAATACGGCGATGGTTGTCGAGTAAAACACCTGAGTCATGGTTCAGTACGGCGCGTAGATCACGTCGTAACTGAACAGGTAAATCACGGTGGCGAGAAAGCGTTTCTCCCGCTTGATGAATTTTTTGATTTAAACGTAGATTCTGTTTATGAACAATATCCGCTTGTTGATTAACTAAACGTTCAATAACAGCTAAGCGAGGGATAAGTTTACTGATATCTGTCGGTTGTTCTAACTCGTGACGAATACTTTCTAAACGCTCATCGAGTTCAGAATTTATTCCTTTACAAGCGATAACTAATCGTGTAATGAGGCGTTTTAAGATCACGATTTCACGGCGTGACTTTAAAGAGGCATCACGATAAGAAAGTTGAGCTTGATCTAAGCGTTGCTTCAAGTTACTCACTTCAGAAACAACCGAATTAATATCTGTCACAGGATTACGTATTCATCATTAGCATTAATATCTATCTTCTTCATTGAGCGTTTATTACCTCAATCCCTTAAATTTACACGTATCTCAACTATTTTCGACATTAAAAAAAAAAGCTTGAGTAACTTAACTTACATTTATGTCAGTACTGTGATCATTATTCCAGATAATATCGGATTTGGATGAGCTTCGTACTTTCACCAGCCCTTTATCAATGCCTTCAATGCAAGATCGACGAATGTCACCACAGACAAAGCTGGCTGCCGGTGCGGCATCGATAGCGCATAAATGTACCCAATGGCTACCCGGTTCGCTGTCATTCATTTTCACTCCCGCATTGACTGCCATCAATAAGATATCAATAAGCTCTTGATCATTAATCGCCGTATAAGCGCGGGGCAAGAATGGGTACTCTGCCATACCGATTTGAATATCATTATTGAGATTGTTTTTAAGCGCATAGTTATCAACCAGTTGCTGTAATGAATCCGCTAATTGTTTAGGATCGCAACTTAACCGTGCGTTCGGCTCTATATATAAGAACATGGCATCGGAGAAGTGATAGATCCTCGCCGGTTCTAACACTTGTTCTTGTAAATACAAACCAAAGGCCTTTTCGGCATCTAAGCCTTGCTTATAGCCTTGCTCTAAGTAAATTCGCTTTAAACAAGAGACTTCAAATAACGCAAAGCGTAATCGGTCACTTAGCGGTTCATTGATGATTTCACCTAAGTGCCACTGCTCAAAGTTAGCACTACTTTGCTGAAGTGAATTTGCTAAACGTGCATTGAGCATCCGTAAATTACGTAGACCACTACGGGGATGGGTATAATAATCCGTTCGCAGTTGCGCTAGTTGTTGCTTAAGTTGTTTATTCAGATGTTGGCGGCGAAGTAATAGCAGAAGCATAAAGGCTAAAACCCCAATTAAAACCATGGTAATTTTTTGCTGTTTATATAAGGCTTTTTCACTTTCAAATTGTTCACGCTCCATCTCTTCAAGCTTAAGCGAGCGTTCCATCATTTTTTGTTGTTGTTTAAATACTTCAACATTACTTCTTGCAATACTTTCTTGTTGGCCAGCATATAACTGTTCATAGCGGCGCTGACTTAATAACGCGTTGTAGTAATCATTTTGTTTTTCAAAGGCCTCAGAAAGAATGGATTCACCCAGGAGTTGTAATTTGACCGCGCCAATACGACTGGCTGAAATTAAACCTGCTTGAAGAGAGGTTACCGCATCATCGAGTTTGTTTTCAGCAAGCTCTAATTGACCTTGTAATATTTGGCTTTCAGCTACAATGTTTTCATTACCGGTTTGTAGTGCTAAGTTACGTGCCTGTACGATATAAGCTTCTGCTTTGGTGTAGTTGTATAAATGCAAATACACGCGAGCAATATTTAGACGTAACCGTGCGGAGCGAACATCGTGGTCAAGTTGGTTTTCTTGATCTAGCGCGTTGAAATAGTGAACCAGCGCTAAGTTATAACGCCCTTGTTGTTCATAAATAGAAGCAATTAATGTTAATGTCTTAGCTAGTTGCTGACTGCGCTTATAGCGCTCGAAAAACTCCCCCGCTTGGGTGGCATGATCGAGTGCTTTATCAAATACTTTTCGTTCATCAAATAATTCAGCTAAATAATAGTTAGCTTGGGCTATTTGTCCTTGATCATCCGTTTCTACCGCTAGCCAATAACCACTAAGTAGACGATCGAGTGCCATATCATAGTGGTGATGCTTTAAATAATGTTGCCCCAGTTTCAATTGGTAATTAATGAGCTCGTCTTGATCATCTAATGCCACTAAATAACCTTTGGCTTTGATATACAGTTTTTCTGCTTTTTCATCAGCACCAATACTTGATTCAATGTTGGCACGTAACATTAATGAACGATATTTAAGGACTTGAAGTTGCTTCGTTAGCTTGAGTGAGGGAGCTTTACGACTTTCAGTATCAATATTATCGAGCATTTTTAATGCAGTAGTGCTATTGCGAAGGTTTTCCCAATAGAATGTAGCTAGCAATAACTGGCTTTCATATAAAGGATAAATAAGGTGATGTTCAGTTGCGATTTTTTCAGCTTTTTTGATAACACCAATAGCTTGTTCTGAACGTTGTAAAATCGAGAGCGCTTTAGCTTGAATTTGGAGTGCATTCACCGTATTTAATGGTGTTCGGATAGTATGATCACTTTCTTCATTGATATGCACTCTAGCTGGGTCTTGAGGTTTACTTAAGCGACGTTGGCTAAGGTATTTTTGGGTGATAGAAAGTGCTCGCTCAGGCTGACTAAGTAGCAAGCTGTTAGCTTCAGAAAGCATCGGGACGGTGTAGGTTTTTGCTTGCAGGCTGAAAGAAATTGAGAACACAAAGAGAGCAGTGCAAAGCAAACGGCGAAAAAACATATCATCCCAATACAACAAAAAAAGAATAGGGTTGATTTTACTGGCTTAAGGCATCAAGTCCAGCAAAGACAGGTTTTTTGCTGGACTTAATGTTGATTTCGCTAACAGAGTCTAATTACTGGCGAGCGAGACGGAAGTTGTCGCTAGGTGATTTACCCATATTGGTACGATAAGGGTTAATATCTAAGCCACCACGGCGTGTATAACGTGCATATACCGTCAATAACTCGGGTTTACAGTATTTCATAATATCACTGAAAATACGCTCAACACATTGCTCATGGAATTCATTGTGATTACGGAACGAAACGACATAACGTAGCAATTTTTCACGATTAATACGTTTGCCTTTATAAGCAATACGAACACTGCCCCAATCAGGCTGGTTGGTGATCAGACAGTTTGATTTTAATAAATGGCTATGTAGGATTTCTTCTACTTCTTCCTCCTCGACACCATTTTCAAGTAGTGCAGGGTTGAAGTCATAATCCTCAATTTCGATATCTTGATCATCAATACAAGTACCAAAGAAGTTCACGATAGGTTGTTCGCTAAAATCTTCTAACGGTTGAATCGTGACATCAACATCAGCACCTGCACAACGTGACAGATCAATCTGCAGTGTGTCTGCGATACCTTGCCAACTTTCAAATCGTGTTTGATTAAAGCTATTAAGGTAAAGCTTGAAAGATTTAGATTCAATCAAGTTTGGACTTGAAGCTGGTAGACGTACTTCACCAATGGCAACTTGTGGTAGACCTTTGCTATTTAACCATGACAATTCGTACAACGTCCAAATATCATAGCCAGTGAAAGGGAGTGCATCATCACTAATATTGAGATCAGTACGGTTTAGGCTTCTCGGCACTGCTTGTAGTAGCGATGGGTCGTACTGATCTTTATACTCTGTGGTTTTACCAAGGGTTAAACCAGCTAATTCTTTAGCGTCTTTATATTTACTCATACTGTCTATGACACTCTTGGATTAGAATTGATAGTCCGTAAAAACGGTTTTCAAGTCTAAAGTTTACTGAATCTTTAATGAGGTTGCGAATGAATCATCCAGTTACCTGTGCTTTATCTGATTTTTCTTCTCGTTATTTGCAAGCATGGTGTGATGCAGATCGCGGTTTTCCAGAAAGTCAGGATCTTGTTGGCTTAGATTCACCTTGCGTTGTTCATGACTCTGGCGATGCTGTGACATGGAAACCTGAACTAAGAACCCCAATGGGGCGTTTAGACGGGGTTGAAAAAGGCATTGAACTGACATTGCATGACGATATTCATGCGTTTTACTGCTCACAGTTTAGTGGTGATATGCAGGCAAAATTTGGTGATATTGAGTTGGATTTACTACAAGCTTTTAATGAAGATGATATAGATCGTTTACAACAAAATATTTTAGGCCACTTAGTGACACAACGCCGTTTAAAGCTAAAGCCAACCGTCTTTATTGCCGCATTAGAAGCTGAGTTTGAAGTGATCTCTATCTGTAATTTAACGGGGAATGTCTTACGAGAAACGCTAGGTAAAGATATTCGTGAAGTGTTAGCGGTTAATGTTGAAGAGTTCTTAACTCAGTTAACCCCCGTAATAATAGAGGAATAAATAGTGTACGTTGTAGAGTTACAGTTTGAGTGTTTTGATAATACAACGCTATCACGTGTGGATCGTGCCATTAATGGATTAATGGATGATTTACGTTATAACGGTCAAGTGCTAGGACGTGAGTTTCCGATTACGATTGATGATGGGATTTTTCGTGTACGTGCCGTATGCCCTGAAAAAGACAGTCTGCATCCCAAGTACAATAGTGAACAAGTGACACGTTGCATTGAAAAGTTGAGTGATGCTTGTTTACTGACACCAAAAATAAAAGTGTTAGGTGTTGATTTAAACTCAGAAGCGGCAGCTGAGCAGAGTAAGCCATCATGGCAAGTGCTTTATACAACTTATGTACATACATGTTCGCCGTTACGTAGTGGTGATTCATTATTGCCGATCCCACTCTATCAGACAGGCGCCCATCTTGATGGTGATTATAAAGCACTGGTTAAATGGCAAACAGAATGGCAAGCCTTTGATGAAATTCAGATGGCAAATAAGAGCCAAGCTGCAATAAAAGTGGCACTAGATGAAATTGGTGAGGTTGATAGTGAACTATTTTCTCGTGGTGAGAAATTACGTGAACAGATCGAATCAACAACCCAGATCCCTACTTATTACTACCTCTATCGTGTGGGTGGAGAAAGTCTCGAGAGTGAAATAAACCGAACATGTCCTAAATGTGATAATGATTGGCGTGTAGAGGATCCTTTACATGGTTTATTTCATTTCAAGTGCGATAAATGTCGATTAGTTTCAAACCTATCGTGGAACTATCAATAATATAAAAGGCTCCTGATTTGATCAAAGGAGCCTTGTTATTATTGCTGAGCTTCTAATTTAGCTAAGCGAGTTGAAAGTGTGATGATTTGTTGTTCGAGTTGAGTGATGCGTTCATCAGCGGTAAGCGCTTTGGTTTGCTTTTCAATCGTTGGCACTTTGGCATTTTTTTTCCATGCTTGAAGCGCTTTGATAATAACCGGGATCGGTAGAGGGCTCGCTAATCGTGACTTTATTAATGCAACAGAAGGCTCTTTTCCCTCTGAGATTAAAGAATTAATTGCGTTTTCTAATTCTTGGGTAATTGTCGACATTGTTTTAAGTATCCTACATATAACAACGCATTTACTTTCTCAGTAAAGCATCAAGTTGATCAATCACTTCGCACCAGTCAGCATCTTGTTCTTGGCATTCCTTTATAAATCGACGTTGTATAACTGAGAAAAAAGGTGCTTCAGCAATATTCTGATGTTGGGCTAGCTGATGTTGGATGATAAATGATTGTATAAACTCATCTGAATTATTAAGTCCTAATTGGCTGAATAAATGAGATAAATTGTGCTGAAATTGTTCCATCATCGCTTCCTCATAATCATGACCGAGATATTAAGCAAAGTATAGTGTATTCAAACTGTCTTTTTTACTATTCCTGTTGTGAGAGATCGCTTACAACAGCGTGAGAAAACAATCCTACAAACATAATACTTATCGTCACTTAACTTTTTATCTTATTGATTTTAAATACCTTATTTATTGATATTTATTTTATCAAAAAATGTTTTATAAATAATTGCTAGCGCTTTATTGTTTAAAAAAGCAAATCGCGTAATCTTATTGGTGTCGGAAGGAACTGACGGAACGGAACAGGAATATACTACAGGATGTAGTGGTCTCAGGATGAGAGGTTGATAGGCTAGGATGGTTTATCAAACAAGGACTGTGAAGGGAACACTCTAGGATAGAGTTCGGTAAGCAGGATGTTTACCAGTCAGGATGACAAAAGGAACACTTCAGGACGAAGTAAAGGACACCTCCAGGAAGGAGAAGAGAGTCATAACAGGATGTGGTGACGGGTTAGGATAACCAAAGGAACAACTTCAGGACGAAGCGCAAGGACAATGCTGAAGGAATCGGCAGTCAAAGGAATGAGGCAGGGAGCACTATAGTGGCGGGAATGCTGCAAGTAAGACCTAAGGGCGTGGCGAAAGTCACGCCCTCTCTTTTTGTTTAAAGGAAAATATCTTTGTTCCTTTTCCTCCTATTTATACTGAAAGTTGTTTTTATAGCGTAACGTATATGTCGATTTATGCGTAAAAAGATTAAATATAAAAGAATATTTCAGTTTTTATGTCGTTAATCTCTTGTTTCGTTGTGCGAGATCTCTTACAAAGGCGTAGGATATCTGTCGTTTAAGCAGTGTTTGATGTCTTCATTATGCTGTTAAGTGTATGATTATTATTGCCTTATTTTTTTGTGACTGTTTGGTTTATTTTTAATAGAAAATAAATGTATTTCGGTGTCTGTGTTTATTAAGGTGATTGGCGTAATATTAATGGTGTCGGAAGGAACTGACGGAACGGAACAGGAATATACTACAGGATGTAGTGGTCTCAGGATGAGAGGTTGATAAGCTAGGATGGTTTATCAAACAAGGACTGTGAAGGGAACACTCTAGGATAGAGTTCGGTAAGCAGGATGTTTACCAGTCAGGATGACAAAAGGAACACTTCAGGACGAAGTAAAGGACACCTCCAGGAAGGAGAAGAGAGTCATAACAGGATGTGGTGACGGGTTAGGATAACCAAAGGAACAACTTCAGGACGAAGCGCAAGGACAATGCTGAAGGAATCGGCAGTCAAAGGAATGAGGCAGGGAGCACTATAGTAGCGGGAATGCTGCAAGTAAGACCTAAGGGCGCGACGAAAGTCGCGCCCGCTCTTTTTTATGCCTTTCTAACTTTTCATATCTCTTTTTTATACTTCTTTTAATGCGTTAATCTCACATTCAACGCCTCTCTTCTCTCTATTTTGTCTTTATTTTTATGCTTTATCGCTTTTTATCTATTCACTTTGTAAGAGATCTCTTACATCACTGTGGGATTAATTCTTTTTTTTAATCGTAAAAATAGTAATTGGAAATAGATTGTTATTTAAGATCAATTAGTTAGATTGGCGGTTGGCGATTTAATAAAGAGTCTTTATTTTTCATAATCTATATATGTGTTGTTCATGATTACTAATCTAGTAATATCTACCTTGTCGAAAGGGAACGGCATTAGGAAACGGAACAGCTAAGGATTAGCTACCTCAGGATGAGGATAGATAGCGGAGCTATCTAACAAGGATTGTGCAGGGAAAACTACAGGATGTAGTGAGGTAAATAGGATATTTACTGGTCTGGATGACATGGAACACTTCAGGATGAAGTTTAGGGATAGCGCTCTAGGATGGAGTAAGTGGAACACTCTAGGATTGAGTAGGGATTAATCTTCATTGATGAAGTCAGGAACAGCTTTAGGATGAAGTAAAGGACACCTCCAGGACGGAAGAGAGAGTCAATATTGGAATATTGATGGGTCAAGGAACTACCGAAGAGCAACTCTAGGATAGAGTTTGGAGCTACACTGGGGATTTAAGTATATCAAGGATTGATGGCAAGGAGCACCATAGTAGCGGGAATGCTGCATGTAAAGCCATAGGGCGCAACGAAAGTTGCGCCCGTTCTTTTTATCACTATAAAAAATTAATACTCTTCACCCTCAGGAAGACGATGAGGGGGAATATAAAAATGGCTTGCTCTAAGTCGCTTCATTTCTAAATAACCTTGATAGGCATCATGCCCGTCGGCAGAGAACTCAAAGACAAAGATAGTACGCCATCCCCATTCTCCACGATGATCTTTGATTTTATGTGTTCCTCTCGCAAAGCTCAGTAATTGCAGTCCCATATTTTTACAGCGTTGCTCTATAAAATATTGCGCTAGCTCTGTTTGTCGTCTTTGCTGCCAAAATAAAAAACCGATGATCGCGATAAGCAGTATTCCGAATAAATTGTCCAAATTTTTATTCCTATTCTCTTATTGCCCACGAGCATGTTGCTGTAATTTCTCAATCGCGGCGACTAAAGCAGGTTCAGCTTGACCATGTAATACTTGAAGCATGGTGCCGCGTAATACAGGAAGCATAACTAAATCTGCAAATAATTGATTGAACAGTGCTTGATCGTTTGTTTCAGCAAGGCGTAATAAAAATCTTGCAGCGTTGTCTGTTGTTAATAGCCCCGACCAGCATCGACCAGCAATAGCGATTAACACTTCACGATGACACAATTCAGGTTGGGCTAAAATACTTTCAAGAGCAAGGTTTAAGATTTTGCTATCACTGCCAGATATTGCACGGATCAACGCTGAAACTAAAAATAGATCCGGATCTTGACTATTGATTTCAGCACTTAAATGTTCACTGATACGAGTACTTAAAGGATCGGGTAATGAACAGTGCTCTAAGCAGCCAAGCAAGGCATAAAGTGGTGTCATTGGAAGGTTTGCAATTGCTTTACGAATAAAGGTAGCATTATTTTCTTGCTTCATTCGCGCACAAATATCGGCAATGCCTTGTAAACCAACACCTTGCCACTGTTGCCAATCTAATTTACCGGATAAATATTGCTGAGCATGTTCGTAATATTGGCTTGCTGGTAAATCCAATTGATGACGGATCTGGGCGTGAAAAATAGCCATCTTGTCATCGGTGGGTTTAAACGTGTAAGGATTAGCCGCTAGCTTTTCTTGTTCTTCTTCAGTCGGCTCGCTATTAAGTGTTGCGCCCATCGCTTCAATCACATACTTAATAAAATCACCAACAGCTGCTTGTTTTAATAAGCCACGCTCATCGAGTGGTAATCGAAGAAACCAGATCCACGGTGTATGTTGAGGTTGCCAAAAAGAAATAGCTAAATGCGCATGTTGCTGTAATGGCCATGGATAAGGCTGGCGATTTTCTTCGACAGCTTTAAATTGTGAAACATCAATTTCATTCACACGGCGGCCGAGATCAAAAATGTTGTATTGGCAGCCTGCATTATCAAGTAATTGGGTCAGGGTATGAAATTTATCCATGGTCATATCTGTGCTCCTAAGTCAGAAAGTCAGTATAACTTTTGCGGTGAGCCAAGCATACCTATTAACTAAAGGATTTATATTGGGTAGGCTAAAGGTTTCATAACCGCGATGCTAAGACGCTTGAATTACTTGGGGCATCTCGTTTCAAGTGCTATTCTGCGCGGCTTACTATCAGGGGGGAAGATGGATAAATATCATCATAGTCAACGTTTACTTGAAGAATTAGAGTTGGTACTACGTCAACATTCTCATTGGCAGTTAACGCCTCCTGATGAGCCGTTACTTACAAGCACCGAACCATTTGCAATTGATACATTAGATTGCCACCAATGGTTACAATGGATTTTTATTCCCAAATTCGGACAACTGATTGCTTTACAATTACCGTTACCAGCACAGTTTGAGATTAGTCCTTATATTGAAGAAGCAATGAAAGAAAAAGTAGGGGTTAACGATATTTTATCGGTCACACGTCAGCTAGATTTACTATTTAAACAACACTGAGTGAATGTAATGGAACTTGAAATTTTATATCGCGATGACTATTTGATTGCGGTTAACAAGCCTGCCGGTATGTTGGTTCACCGTTCATGGCTAGATAGTCATGAGACTGTTTTTGTGATGCAAACATTGCGAGATCAAATTGGCCAGCATGTCTTTCCATTACATCGTTTAGATCGCCCAACATCGGGTGTTTTGTTGTTTGGATTATCCAGTGAGATTGCATCACAAATGATGCCACTTTTTGCTGGGCGCGATATGCATAAAACGTATCATGCCGTGGTGCGTGGTTGGATAAAAGAAGCGGCAGTGCTCGATTATCCGTTGAAGGTTGAGCTTGATAAGATCGCTGATAAAAATGCATCAGAAGAGAAAGAAGCACAACCAGCTGTAACGGCTTACGAGCCATTAGCAACGGTTGAAACAGATATTGCGGTAGGGCGCTACTCAACCAGTCGCTATTGTTTAGTTGAAATGAAACCAGAAACTGGGCGGAAGCACCAGCTACGTCGACATATGCATCATTTAAGTCATCATATTATTGGTGATGTAAATCATGGTGATGGACGCCATAACCGTATGTTCCGTGAACATTATGATTGTCACCGTTTAATGCTGCATGCATCAAGATTACAATTTGATCACCCGATCACAGGTGATTCTATTGATATTCGTGCAGATATTGATGAGACGTGGCGTAAAGTCATGACTGCGTTTAATTGGTCCCCCAATCTATTAGTGCGAGACTAATTGAAGTTTAATTATATCGGATCATAGTGCTTGATTTTTAAGCTTATCATTGCCACATTGGTGATAGTTTATAGTGGCAATGGAGGGCATTATGGCTCGATTAGGTATTTTTATCGGATCTGTTTATGGTGGTGCGGAAGATCTGGCAGAAGCATTAGCAGAGAGTGCGACGTCAATTGAAACGCAGGTCTATTTTGACCCCACGCTAGATGATTTTCTTGATTACAAAGATGATAATGTACTGATCATTTCATCGACAACGGGACAGGGTGAGATCCCTGAAAACTTGTTACCGCTTTATGTTGCACTGCAAGATCAATTCCCTCTTTTACCTCAACAGCAATTTGGTGTGATAGCGTTAGGGGATTCAAGCTATGGTGAAGATCGCTTTTGTGGTGCTGGGCGTCAATTTGATGCGTTATTAGTGGAGTTAGGCGCTAAACCTGTACAAGATCGCCTTGATATTGATGCGGGCATCCATTTTGAGCCGTTAGATGTCGCTAAAGGTTGGTTTGACACCTTTATTGCACAGATATAAAAGAGAAAGCCTGCAGTAATTGCAGGCTTTGTTATTTTTACCCTAATACGTTATCGGTTATGCGTGTTGATTGATTGTGCGTATTAGCGACGCTTCCAATACTTCTTGCTGCTCAACGCTAAGATTACAACCTTGATCATTAACCAGAATAAAGAAGTCCTCAGCGCGCTCACCAATCGTGGTTATTTTTGCCGCTTGCAAACTAATATTGTGTTCGGCAAATACAGCTCCCACTTTGGCTAATAATCCTGGCATGTCTAACGCAACTAATTCCATCATCGTTTTCTTGCCTGTTTTGGTCGGTAGAAAACTGACTTTAGTTTTTACATTAAAGTGTAATAGCTTACGTGGTGCTCGACGGATTTTTCGTTCAGATTTCATCACGGTTAACGCTTTGGTTAACGTGCGTCGAATAGTGGTATGACGGTTTTCATTGATTGCTTTACCGTTAGGATCTAACACCATAAAGGTATCAAGTGTGTAACCATCTTTACTATTCATTATTTGCGCGTCATGGACACTTAAGTTCTTTTTATCTAGCTCTGAAACGACGATAGCAAAAAGCTTGGCTTTATCTTTGCTATACACGAATACCTCAGTACCGCCACGGGTTGCTTTTTTACTGAGTAAGATGAGCGGTTTGTCATGATCGTGCGTGAGTAATGCTTCAGCATGCCACGCCAGTTGTTTGTGGGTATGGCGAAGAAAGTAATCAGCTTTAAAGCGTTGCCATAACACTTCAATTTCTCGTGGCTGAAAACCTTTACTACGTAGCATAGCAGAGGCTAATTGTTGATTGTGACGAATACGGTCACGCACATCTGGTGTATTTTCTAAACCGCGACGTAATGCTTTTTGGGTTGAGTGGTAAAGCTCGGAGAGGAGAGTGCGCTTCCAACTGTTCCATAAGTCTTGGTTCGTGGCACAGATATCAGCAACGGTTAAGCAGACTAAATAGTCCAGACGTTCTTCATCTCGCACTTCTTTAGCAAATTCAGTGACCACTTCGGGATCGTAAATATCGCGACGTTGTGCGGTTACTGACATGAGGAGGTGTTTTTTAACTAACCATGAAACAATATTTGCTTCTGGTCGTGATAGCCCATGTTGGATACAAAATTCATAGGCATCGACAGCACCGAGTTCAGAGTGATCGCCTTTTCGACCTTTGGCGATATCGTGAAAAATAGCCGCTAGAATTAATAATTCTTTCTTAACTATGCGGGGATAGATCTCACAGCAAATCGGGTGACGTTGTTGATTTTCTGGATCGCTAAATTTATTCAGGTTTTTGATCACACGAATACTGTGTTCATCGACGGTATAAACGTGGAATAAATCAAATTGCATTTGCCCAACAATGTGGCTCCATTGCGGTAGATAAGCGGATAACACACCGTGACGATGCATCAAGCGAAAGGCTTTTTGCAAGGCGTTGGGTTGTCGGACCAACTCCATGAACTTTTCACGAGCGGTTGGGATTTCAATTAGGAAGAGATTCAGTCGCCGACGGGCGGTGCGAAGTTGACGCAGTGTTGGCGCCGCAATACCTTCAATCTCAGAGTTTTTAGCAACATGAAGGAACATATCTAAAATAGTTTCAGGGCGAGCTTGGAATAGCGCTGGCTTGGTGGCTTCAATTAAATGCCCCCTAATTTGAAAGTCTTCATCAAGTACCGTGGGTACGGTATCTTTTGGTTGAGTAATAATCGCTTGTTCAAATAGCTGTAGTAGCATTTTATTGAGTTCGGCTACTCGACGAAGCGTACGGTAGAACTCTTTCATCATCATTTCAACATGGCGATTACTTTCACCTTGATAACCTAAGTTGTTAGCCACTGATGCCTGATGATCAAAAGTAAGGCGATTATCATAACGACGAAGTTCGATATGTAATGCAAAGCGAATTCGCCACAGCTCATTTTGACATTCAACCAGTTCACGATACTCAGCATCAGTTAAAAAACCATGGCGACTCATTTCAAATAAGCTGGTGGCGCCAAAGTGTCGGCGTGCAACCCAACTTAAAGTATGAATATCTCGCAGTCCGCCAGGGCTAGATTTTATATCAGGTTCTAAATTGTAGGTGGTATCGTGATAACGAGCGTGACGTTTTTTTTGTTCTTCTAACTTGGCTTTATAAAACGTATGACTTGGCCAGAATGCGCCATCATTAATGGATTCAATAAGGTGATTATAGGTGCCTTTATTGCCGCATAAATAACGGGCTTCGGTTAAGTTTGTTGCAACGGTTAGGTCATTTTTGCCTACATCAATACATTCAGCAACAGTACGGACACTTTGTCCTACTTCTAATCGAAGATCCCACAGTAGCGTAATAAATTCACTGACTTTAGTGCCAATCTCATCGCTAATGGGTTGTTCACTTAAAATTAAAATATCGACATCCGAAAGGGGATGAAGCTCACCACGGCCATAACCACCGACGGCAACAAAAGCTAAATCTGATTGCTGTGAAAATCCATAAAAATGCCATAAACGTTGTAGTAGTTGATCTATGTAGTTACTGCGAGCGGTAACTAGATCGGCAATAGGGACATGCTGAAAAAAACTTTCTTTTTGTTGTTCTGCAAAGGTGGTTAATGCATTACGTAAATTATCGAGGGTGATGTCTTGATCAAGGTAACGATCAAGTTGAAGAGAGAGGGTATCTGTCATGGCAGTCCGTGCTATTGCTAAATCTTATCTTTACTATAACGACTACCAGTGAGGAACAACATGTATAGGGAGAAAAAAACCGACACAGAAGGTCGGTTTTTATGATCGTGTTAACGAAGTCGGTATGTTATGCGTTATGCATAACGCGTGGAAGTGTCTCTTCTGTACGAAGTGTTAAAATTTCACAACCATCTTTTGTCACTAGCAGGGTATGTTCCCACTGTGCTGATTTCTTACCATCGACAGTGTAAACAGTCCAACCGTCTTGATCATCAGATTCACAACCGAATTTACCTGCGTTGATCATTGGCTCGATAGTGAAACACATGCCTTCTTTTAGTACGGTACGATCGCTGTTTTTGTAGTGAACTACTTGTGGTTCTTCGTGGAACTCATTTCCGATACCGTGACCACAGTAATCTTTAACAATAGAGAAACGGCTATTACCAGATTTGATAAACTTCTGAATAGCGGTACCAATATCACCGACACGAGCACCTGGTTTTACTTTTTTAATGGCTAAGTAAAGGCTTTCTTGTGCCACTCGACATAGACGCTTGTCTTCAAGTGATACTTCACCTACTTCAAACATTTTTGATGTATCGCCATGGTAACCATCTTTAATAACGGTTACGTCGATATTAATAATGTCACCATCTTTTAGCACTGCAGGCTTAATGTACTTGCCATTTGCTTCTGGTACTTCTTCATCAGTTAGTGCTGGAATACCATGACAGACTACGTGGTTAATTGAAGTGCAGATTGATTTTGGAAAACCATGATAATTCAGTGGTGCTGGAATAGCTTGCTGATCTTTAGTGATGTAGTCATGACAAATACGGTCAAGCTCTTCTGTAGTTACACCAGCTTTAACGTGGGGTTCGATCATTTCTAGCACTTCAGCAGCCAAACGGCCCGCAACGCGCATTTTTTCAATTTCTTCAGCCGTTTTGATCTTAATGCTCATATAATCGTCTCTATTTGTATGTTTTGCTATAACACTATATTACCAGTCGCTTAGGGCTAATGGAAAGATAAGATTCATTCTCATAACCAGATTTGACTAGATTTAGCGCCTAAATATGTGGTATAAAGCGCGCCGTGATCGGTAATTTTGTTTCTTTCGATAACATATGTTTTTGCGTAAGCACTAATATTAGATACGAAGGTGCGACTTGATTGAGTCACACATACTTATTTTATTATTCACACATATCGACACATCTGCCGGGGTGCTCGGTTACCTAATAAGGTAACAATAGCTTTATATAGTTATTATCGGGTCGGTTTTAAGATGGGATATGTGGACGCCTAACCCCATAGAGGATTATTCAATGGCAACTGTATCAATGCGCGACATGCTTCAGGCTGGTGTACACTTTGGTCACCAAACTCGTTACTGGAACCCAAAAATGAAGCCATTCATTTTCGGCGCTCGTAACCGTGTACACATCATCAACCTAGAAAAAACTGTACCAATGTTCAATGCAGCACTAGCTGAAATTGAAAAAATTGCAGCTCGTAAGGGTAAAGTTCTTTTCGTTGGTACTAAGCGCGCAGCTAGCGAATCAATCAAAGAAGCAGCAATCAGCTGTGATCAGTACTACGTAAACAACCGTTGGTTGGGTGGTATGTTGACTAACTGGAAAACTGTTCGTCAATCAATCAAGCGTCTTAAAGATCTTGAAGCTCAATCTACTGATGGTACTTTCGACAAGCTAACCAAGAAAGAAGCGCTAATGCGTACTCGTGAAATGGAAAAGCTTGAGAAGTCACTAGGTGGTATTAAGAACATGGGCGGCCTACCAGACGCAATGTTCGTAATCGGCGCTGACTGTGAGCACATCGCAATCAAAGAAGCTAACAACCTAGGTATCCCAGTATTTGCTGTTGTTGATACTAACTCTGATCCAGACGGCGTTGACTTCGTTATCCCAGGTAACGATGACGCAATCCGTGCGATCCAGCTTTACACTGGTGCTGTAGCTCAAACTGTTAAAGAAGCTCGTAACCAAGATATCGCTGTTCAAGCTGAAGAAGACGGTTTCGTAGCTGAAGCTTAATAAGTACTTGTTACTTACCGAGCCTCTTAAGTTACCTTGTGTAAACTAAGAATGGTTACCAGGGGCCGATAGGGCCCCTGATTTTTACTCGAAGAATTAAATCTGAGGATTATGACAATGGCAACAGTTACAGCTGCCCTAGTTAAAGAACTGCGCGAGCGTACTGGCGCAGGTATGATGGATTGTAAAAAAGCGCTTGTAGAAGCTAATGCTGATATCGAGCTAGCGATCGAAAACATGCGTAAGAGCGGTGCTGCAAAAGCTGCTAAGAAAGCAGGTAACGTAGCAGCTGAAGGTACTATCATCATCAAAGAAGCTGCTGGTAAAGCTGCTCTTGTTGAAGTTAACTGCCAAACTGACTTCGTTGCTAAAGACGGTAGCTTCCTAGCATTCGCTAACGAAGTTGCTGATGCAGCACTTGCGAACCATGCGTCTATCGAAGAGCTTCAAGCACAATTTGAAGAAGCACGTATCGCGTTAGTTGCTAAGATTGGTGAGAACATCTCTATCCGTCGTGTAGATTACATCGAAGGCGAGAAAGTTTCTGCTTACACTCACGGTGCTCGTATCGCTGTTGTTGTTGCTGGTAACGGCGACGAAGAAACATTAAAGCACATCGCAATGCACGTTGCTGCATCTAAGCCTGAATACGTTAACCCATCTGACGTACCAGCAGACGTAGTTGCTAAAGAGCGTGAAGTTCAAGTTGAAATCGCAATGAACGAAGGCAAGCCTAAAGAAATCGCTGAAAAGATGGTTGAAGGCCGCATGAAGAAGTTCACTGGCGAAGTTTCTCTAACTGGTCAAGCTTTCATCATGGAACCAAAGAAAACTGTTGGTGAAGTACTGAAAGAAACTGGTGCTACAGTAACTAACTTCATTCGTCTAGAAGTTGGTGAAGGTATCGAGAAAGCTCAAGAAATGAGCTTTGCAGAAGAAGTAGCAGCTGTTCAGAAGGGTTAATCCTTCTTTATAAGAATGCCAAAGACCGTAGCCAAGGCTGCGGTCTTTTTACAACTCCATATCTCAAGTTAGCCTGGAAGGTAAAACACATGACCACAAACCCAAAACCAACTTATCAACGAATTTTGCTTAAGCTAAGTGGTGAAGCACTACAAGGCGAAGAAGGTTTCGGCATTGACGCACAAGTTCTTGACCGTATGGCTCAAGAAATCAAAGAACTCGTTGAACTGGGTGTTCAAGTAGGCCTAGTTATTGGTGGTGGTAACTTATTCCGTGGTGCTGGCCTTGCAGAAGCAGGTATGAACCGAGTTGTGGGCGACCACATGGGTATGCTAGCAACTGTAATGAACGGCTTAGCAATGCGTGATTCTTTGCATCGTGCCTATGTGAACGCTCGAGTGATGTCTGCTATTCCTCTCAATGGTGTTTGTGATAACTACAACTGGGCTGATGCAATTAGCCAGTTACGCCAGGGCCGTGTCGTGATTTTCTCTGCAGGTACTGGTAACCCATTCTTTACTACTGATTCTGCAGCATGTTTACGTGGTATCGAAATTGAAGCTGATGTTGTACTAAAAGCGACCAAAGTGGATGGTGTTTACACAGATGATCCAGTTAAGAACCCAGATGCAGTACTTTGTGATAAGCTAAGCTACCAAGATGTACTTGAAAAAGAATTAAAGGTAATGGATTTAGCGGCCTTTACACTTGCTCGTGACCACAATATGCCAATTCGTGTCTTTAATATGAATAAACCAGGCGCACTACGTCGCGTAGTGATGGGTGAGCAAGAAGGTACGCTAATCACTAGCGCTTAAGCAAAAGTGGGCAACTGATTAATTGAAAAAAGTACGATTACTTTTTTACTGTGACCGAATTATCAAGGGTATTTATCGTGATTAACGAAATCAAACAAGACGCGCAAGTGCGCATGGAAAAAAGTGTTGATGCACTACGAAATCAACTAGTAAAAATCCGTACAGGTCGTGCTCACCCAAGCCTACTTGATACGATTCATGTTGAGTACTACGGTGCGAACACTCCGTTAAACCAAGTGGCAAACGTGGTTGCTGAAGATGCTCGTACTCTTGCTATCACTGTATTTGACCGTGAACTAGCACCAAAAGTAGAAAAAGCGATCATGATGTCGGATTTGGGTCTAAACCCAATGTCTGCAGGTACTGTGATCCGTGTTCCTCTTCCACCACTTACAGAAGAGCGTCGTCGCGATCTTGTTAAGATTGTACGTGCAGAAGCAGAGCAAGGCCGTGTTGCTGTTCGTAACATTCGTCGCGATGCAAATGCAACGGTTAAAGGTTTACTAAAAGATAAAGAAATTTCTGAAGACGATGATCGTCGTGCACAAGATGAAATTCAGAAATTAACCGACGATGCTATTAAGAATATCGATGCAGTTCTTGAAGTAAAAGAAAAAGAGTTAATGGAAGTTTAAAACTATATTCGTTAGGTTTTAAATGGCTAGAGGCGCTGTGCGTGCAGCACAGCGCCTTTTTTTTGAGGGATAGAGATGGCAGAGCATTCAATCGAGGCTGGGCTTTCGGCAGATTGTCTTCCTAAACACATTGCTGTGATTATGGATGGTAATGGTCGTTGGGCAAAAGCCAAAGGCAAAGCTCGGGTGTTTGGTCACAAGGCTGGCGTAGAAGCCGTGCGAAAAACAGTCTCTACTGCTAATCGTCTTGGTATAAAAGCTTTGACACTATTTGCTTTTAGTAGTGAAAACTGGCGTCGTCCCGAGGCGGAGGTTTCACTATTGATGGAGCTCTTCATGACGGTATTAAGTCGTGAAGTAAAAAGATTACATAAGAATAATATTCAATTACGTATTATTGGTGATAAGCGTCGTTTTAGTCAGCGCTTACAAGATAAAATTTCAGCGGCAGAGGAATTAACCGCTGACAATACCGGTATGGTATTGAACATTGCAGCAAATTACGGCGGGCAATGGGATATTTTAGAAGCGGCTAAAAAGCTAGCTCAGCAGGCGATTGATAATGAACTTGATCTCGCAACCGTAACGGAACAAGATTTAGAGTCAGGGCTCTCAACGTATGGGTTACCAGAGGTTGATCTATTGATCCGTACCAGTGGTGAGTGCCGAATTAGTAACTTTATGTTATGGCAGGTAGCTTATGCGGAGTTATTTTTCACAGAAGAGCACTGGCCTGATTTTGATGAATCAAGTTTATTGAATGCTGTTGCTTGGTTCGTGACTCGTGAACGCCGTTTTGGCTGTACTGGCGAACAAATACAAGCATTGTTAAAATAAGAGTTATTACTTTTCGCCAATGCACAGTGATGTGTGTTGGCGTTATTATTTACAGTAAATATGGCCTTTGCCTATACAATAATTATATAGAGGACGCAGTTTGCTAAAGCAACGAATTATTACCGCATTAATCCTCGCACCACTTGTTATTGCGGGGATCTTTTTCTTACCATTTCCAGCCTTTGTGGCAGCCATTGCGGCAATAACATTATTGGGTTTTTGGGAATGGACACAGTTTATTAATACATCATCTCGCATCCGTGCAATGATTCTACCTGTGATTGCATTAGGTGCTAGCCTAGTGTTATTACCAGTAGATACAGCGTCTCTTTCGGCGATGAGTAATGGGTTACATGGCATGTTATTAGTAGGCGGAATATGGTGGCTAATTGCATCTATATTAGCGATTACATATCCTAAAACTGATAAGTTATGGGCATCTAATTCTTTTGTTAAACAGATTTTTGGCTTGTTAACACTGCTCCCGTTTTTTTGGAGTATTTTAATGTTACGTGCTGTAGATTACAGCATCGATTCGTATCATGGTGCTAAACTTGTTCTATTGGTTTGTTTCTTAGTTTGGTCTGCAGATACTGGCGCATACTTTTCAGGTAAGCGTTTTGGTAAGCATAAAATGGCGCCAGCCGTTAGCCCAAATAAAACGATTGAAGGTTTAGTCGGTGGGGTAATTTTAGCTGTTATTATTACTTGGCTAATGGCCCAACTTCTTTCTATCCCGTTTGTCTCAATTTCAAGCTTGTTATCGATAGCTATTATTACTGTTGTCATCTCTGTGCTTGGTGATTTAGTTGAAAGCATGTTTAAACGTGCTTCTGGCGTTAAAGATAGCGGTAACATATTACCCGGACATGGTGGGATCTTAGATCGTATTGATAGCTTAACCGCAGCAATACCTGTTTTTGCATTACTTTATCTTTGGTTAATGTAAGCCACCTCTTTTCTAAGGCAGCCATTACGCTGCCTTTTTTGTAAATGTAAGTGATTTTATGCGTAAGTTAACGATCCTAGGAGCGACGGGCTCAATAGGTAGCAGTACTTTAAATGTCGTTGCTAAAAACCCTGAGCTATTTGAAGTAGTAGCACTTGCTGCTGGTTCAAATGTTGAAAAAATGTTTGCGCTTTGTCAGCAATGGCAACCGAAATTTGTCGCAATGTTTGATAGTAAGGCTGCAGCAGAATTGGCGACCTTATTAAAGCAGCAAGAAATTGCTACAACAGTGCTTACTGGTGAGCAAGGTGTTTGTGAAGTCGCAGCACTTGATGATGTCGACACTGTAATGGCGGCGATTGTTGGCGCAGCGGGTTTATTACCAACAATGGCTGCAGTGAAAAAAGGTAAACGTATTTTACTTGCTAATAAAGAAGCGCTGGTGATGACTGGGCAAATGTTCATTGATGCTTGTGAACAGTATGGCGCTGAATTATTACCTGTTGATAGTGAGCATAATGCAATTTTTCAATCGTTGCCGACCAATATTCAGCAGTGTATGGGACGTTGTGATTTATCAGCATCAGGCGTGAGTAAAGTGCTATTGACGGGGTCTGGTGGTCCGTTTCGATACACTGATATTGCAGAGTTAGATAATGTGACACCAGCGATGGCGATTGCTCATCCTAATTGGTCAATGGGGCCAAAAATCTCTGTGGATTCAGCCACAATGATGAATAAAGGTCTAGAGTATATTGAAGCGCGCTGGTTATTTAATGCCAGTCGTGAGCAAATGGATGTCATTATTCATCCGCAGTCTGTTATTCACTCAATGGTGCAATATAAAGATGGTTCTGTTATTGCACAAATGGGGTTACCCGATATGTGTACGCCGATTGCTTGTGCAATGGCATACCCAGAGCGTGTCGATGCAGGCGTTGCTCCGCTTGATTTTAGTCAAATTGGTGAATTTACTTTTATGAAACCAGACTTTGATCGTTATCCATGTTTAAAGCTCGCTATTGATGCGTGCTATCAAGGGCAAGCGGCAACAACGACGTTAAATGCTGCTAATGAAATGGCTGTTGCGGCATTTTTAGCAGGTGAAATTTGCTTCACAGATATTGCTAAAGTGAACCAAAAAGTGCTAGAAATAGCCGTGCTTGTTGAACCTCACAATATTGCAGAGGTAATGGAAATAGATAAACAAGCTCGTCAACTTGCTTCAGATGTCATCACCAAGGAATTTGCATGATTGAATTTATCCGCAATTTAAGTGCTTTTTTAGTTGCTCTAGGAATATTGATTGCTGTCCATGAATTTGGTCACTTTTGGGTTGCTCGCCGTTGCGGTGTATATGTTGAACGCTTTTCGATTGGTTTCGGTAAGGCACTTTTTCGTCGTAAAGGAAAAGACGGAACAGAATATACATTGGCAATGATCCCGCTGGGCGGCTATGTAAAAATGCTTGATGAGCGGGTAGAAGAAGTGCCTGCAGAAAAGCGTCATATGGCGTTTAATAACAAAAAACTTTGGCAACGAAGTGCAATTGTTGCTGCCGGTCCTTTAGCTAACTTTATTTTTGCTATTTTTGCATATTGGGTTGTGTATCTTATTGGGGTTCCTGCACTAAAGCCGTTTATTGGTGAAGTGGCTCCACAATCGATCGCGGCACAAGCAGGAATTACACCTGGAATGGAACTTAAATCTATTTCAGGAATCGAAACATCAGATTGGGAATCAGCCAATATGGCAATGGTTTCTCATATTGGTGATAAGAGCATGGTGATCACAGCGACAGAGCCTGACAGTAATGTCATCGTGACGCGCACTTTAGATCTATCTCATTGGTCTTATGATCCTGAGTCTCAGCAAGTACTAAAAACATTAGGTATTACGCCTTATCGGCCTAAAATTACGTTAAATGTCGCGCAATTGGTTGATAATAGTGCTGCAGTAGATGCAGGATTTAAATTAAATGATAAGATTGTAGCAATTGATAAAAAGCCTGTAACTGAATGGCAGCAGTTTGTTGATGCGGTGCGTACGCACCCTGAGCAACCGCTTTCAGTTGAAGTGTTGCGAGATGATGAACCAGTGATGTTATCATTAGTTCCTCGTAGCAAGGTTGAACCAGATGGTAATCAAGTTGGCTATGTAGGATTAGCACCTGCGATTGAACCGTGGCCTGAATCTTATAAAGTAAACTTGCAGTTTGGTCCAATTGAAGCTGCGGTTAAAGCAACAGAAAAAACTAAGCAATTAGTGACGCTAACTTTTGATATGGTCACTAAACTGTTTACAGGTGATGTTGCAATTAAAAACCTCAGTGGACCGATATCCATTGCAAAAGGTGCAGGAATGACCGCCGACTTTGGTCTGGTCTACTTTCTTGGATTTTTAGCACTGATAAGTGTCAATTTAGGTATAGTTAATTTGTTACCGCTTCCGGTGTTGGATGGAGGACATTTAATGTTTTTCGCCATTGAAGCTGTAACCCGTCGTCCTGTGTCAGAACGAATTCAGGATATTGGCTATAGAGTGGGATCAGCCGTTTTGGTTGCGTTAATGGCCGTTGCGCTATTCAATGATTTTACCCGTCTTTAATAATGCGTTTTTAGCAAGGAATAATCAGAACAGTAATGGCGATTAAAAAACTGTTGGTCGCATCGCTGCTTTTAACCAGTAGCGTTGCGCATAGTGCGGAAGATAAATTTGTAGTTGATAACATTCGTTTTGAAGGACTTCAGCGTGTTACGTTAGGTGCGGCATTGTTAAAAATGCCTGTCCGCGTTGGAGATACTGTTGATCAACAGGATATTTCAGAACTAATAAAATCACTTTATTCTTCAGGCAACTTTGAAAATATTCGAGTATATCGTGACGGTAATACGCTTCAGATCGATGTAACAGAGCGTCCTACTATTGCTGATATTACTTTCTCAGGTAACAAAGCAATCAAAGCTGAGCAGCTAAAAGAAAATTTAGAAGCATCAGGTTTGCGAGTGGGTGAAGCGCTTGATCGTACGACGTTACGAAAAATTGAAAAAGGGCTAGAGGATTTCTATTACAGTGTTGGTAAATACAACGCAACGGTAGAAGCTGTTGTTACGCCTCTGCCTCGTAATCGTGCTGATATTAAATTTGTTTTCACTGAAGGTGTGTCTGCAAAAATTAAGCAGATTAACATTTTAGGTAACCATGTTTTCAGTGATGACGAATTACGCAGCAAGTTTAAACTAAAGGACGATGTGCCTTGGTGGAACTTCATGGCGAATGAAAAATATCAGAAACAAGTATTACAAGGTGATTTAGAAACACTGCGCTCTCAATACTTGAATAATGGTTATTTGAAATATCGACTTGATGATACACAAGTGTCTATTTCTCCGGATAAAAAAGGCGTGTATATCACTCTTAAAATCCATGAAGGGCATCAATATAAAGTTAAGAATGTACAGTTCCGTGGTGATGTTGCAGGTCGCGTTGCTGAGTTCGATAAGCTGGTAACATTTAAGAATGGCTCTGTATATAACGGCGCTGCAGTTACATCGCTAGAAGAAGCGATTAAGCGTAAGCTTGGTGAAGAAGGTTACGCTTACCCGAAAGTAACGACATACCCTGAGTTTGATGATAAGACCAATGAAGTATCATTGGTTGTTAATGTTGAACAAGGCAAACGTATTTACGTTCGTAATATCGAGTTCCGTGGTAATACCAATACGAAAGATGAAGTTTTACGCCGTGAAATGCGTCAAATGGAAGGTACTTGGTTAAATGCGAAGAAGATTGAAACAGGTAAAGCACGTTTAAACCGAACGGGCTTCTTTGAAAATGTTGATGTACAAACGGTACGAGTACCTGGTTCTGATGATCAGGTTGACATTAAGTACAACGTGAAAGAAGCCAATTCTGGTAGTGTTAACTTTGGTGTTGGTTACGGTACTGAATCAGGTATTAGTTTCCAAGCCGGTTTAACTCAAGATAACTTCTTAGGTACGGGTAATCGTTTTGGTATCAATGCGATGACGAACGATTATTCGAAAAATATCAGTCTTGAGTACAATGATCCTTACTTCACGATAAATAACGTAAGCTTGGGCGGTAAGATTTACTATAACGAGTTTAAAGCTTCTGATGCCAATATCTCGGATTACACCAACCAAAGCTACGGTACAAGCTTAACGTGGGGCTTCCCATTTAATGAGTTGAACTACTTTAACTTTAGTTTGGGTTACGATCACAATAAGATTTCGAACACTCAAGATTATTACCAAATTCAGCAGTTTAAAAAGATTCATGGCTTTGATCTCGATAGCGATAGTGCGATCACCCTTGATGATTTTAGTTGGACATTTGGCTGGACACGCAACAACTTAAACCGAGGTTACTTCCCAACCTCTGGTAACCGCCAAGACTTCTCATTTAAGATGACAATTCCTGGTTCTGACTCACAGTACTTCAAAGCGCAGTACAACGTTCGTCAATACATACCATTAACAGAGAGCCAAGACTTTAGCTTATTACTACGTGGTAAGTTGGGTTACGGTAATGGCTACGGTAAAACGGATAATGGTAGCGATCAGCTAATGCCATTCTATGAAAACTTCTATGCCGGTGGCTTTAGTTCAATTCGTGGTTTCCGTTCAAATACTGTAGGTCCAAAAGCGGTATTTGTTGGTGGTTGTGGCGTTAATGGTCAAGGTAATAACAACTGTGCGACAGGTACTGATGATGCAGCAGGTGGTAATGCCATTGCGCTTGCAAGTATGGAGCTAATTGTTCCAACGCCATTTGCTTCTGGTGAGTTGAAAAACCAAATCCGTACCAGTTTCTTTGTTGATGCTGGTTCTGTTTGGGATACAGAATATAACCTGAATTATAAGAGCAGCGATGGTCAAAAACTGGCAAATTACTCAGATCCAGGTATGATCCGCGCTTCTGCCGGTGCAGCTTTACAGTGGATGTCGCCAATGGGTCCACTTGTATTCTCGATTGCGAAACCAATCAAGAAATATGAAGGGGATGATGAGGAATTCTTCACATTCACTATTGGCCAGACATTCTAATTTTGAGGAGAGAACTTTTGAAACAATGGATTAAAGCAGCAAGTCTTGGCTTGGTAATTCTATCTTCGTCTATGTACGCAAATGCAGCGGAAGCTGCTCAAAAAATTGGTTACGTATCTACTGGTCAAGCAATGTCTGAGTTAGCTCAGCGTTACAAGGTTCAAGAGAAGTTAAAGAAAGAATTCAGTGGTCGTGTTGCGGCTCTACGTTCTATCGAAACTAAGATGAAGACCAAGATTGATAAATTGAAGCGTGATGGTGAACTAATGAGTTCAGATCAACGTCAAAAGCTTCAACGTGAGCTTGCTCAACTTGATTCTGATTACAAACTAAAAGCACAAGCACTTGCTGAAGATCAACGCCGTCGTGGTATGGAAGAAGAGCAGAAGCTTGTTAAGAAAATCCGTACAGCGATTGATACAGTAGCAGAGAAAAACGGTTATAACATCGTGCTAGATGCACAAGCTGTTTTATTCGCAAATAAGAAAGATGATCTTTCTTCTAAAGTGATTGCTGCGGTAAAATAATCAGTAATATGAAGCAATAATGATTGGTATATCGTTATTTTCACGATATACCAGTTTTTAGTGTATCTAACAGCCACTTTTGTGGCTGTTGTTACAATAGGTATAAGGTAAATATGGCTGCAATCACACTTGCTAAACTAGCTGAAAAATTAGGTGCAGAGCTTCAAGGCGACGGCTCGGTGGAAATTCATTCTATTGCTGGGATGAGCAAGGCAGTGGAAGGTCAAATAACGTTCCTTTCTGATAGCAAATACCGTAAGCAACTTGCTGATTGCAAGGCTGATGCAGTAATGCTACGAGAAGCGGATGTCGAATTCTTCCAAGGTAATGCACTGGTTGTAAAAGATCCTTACTTAAGCTACGCATTAGTTGCACAACTATTAGATACAACGCCAGCAGCAGCAACCGAGATAGCGGCATCTGCATTTGTAGATCCAACGGCTACGCTTGGTCATAACGTTGCTATTGGCCATAACGCAGTGATTGAAGCGGGTGTTACCTTAGGTAATAACGTGCAAATTGGTGCAGGTTGTTTTATCGGTAAAAATGTGGTCATTGGTGATAACACTAAATTATGGGCCAATGTCACTATCTACCACAATGTAAAGTTAGGTAGCGATTGTTTAGTGCAATCAAGCACGGTTATTGGTGCCGATGGTTTCGGTTATGCGAATGATAAAGGTGAGTGGGTAAAAATCCCTCAACTGGGCTCTGTGCGTATTGGTAATCGTGTCGAAATTGGTTCATGTACGACGATTGACCGTGGTGCACTCGATGACACCATTATTGAAGACAATGTGATCATTGATAACCAAATGCAAATCGCCCATAACGTGCAGATCGGATATGGTACAGCGATGGCGGGTGGTACAATTGTCGCTGGTAGCACCAAAATTGGTAAATATTGTATTATTGGTGGTGCATCAGTATTAAATGGCCATATCAACATTGCTGATGGTGTAACCATCACTGGTATGGGTATGGTAATGCGAAGTATTGAAGAAAAAGGCATGTACTCTTCAGGTATTCCATTACAAACAAACCGCGAATGGCGTAAAACTGCAACGCGTGTTCATCGTATTGATGATATGAACAAACGTTTAAAAGCTGTTGAAAAAGAACTCGCAGCGAAAGGTAAGTAAGTTTTTACGTTTAATTGATGTGCCTACCTTGTGTAGGCCGTTTTGCATTGATATTGAATATTATTTTATTCTTTCTAATACAGGTATTTAGTTTTGACCAGCGAAAATAAGACGCTAAACATCACAGAAATTCAGGAACTGCTTCCTCATCGTTATCCTTTCTTAATGATTGACCGTGTTACTAATTATGATGAAGGCAAAACGTTAACAGCAATCAAAAATGTTTCTGTCAATGAGCCTCAATTTACTGGTCATTTCCCTAATATGCCGGTATTTCCAGGTGTAATGATTTTAGAAGCGATGGCACAAGCAACAGGTCTACTTGCATTTAAAACCTTTGGTGCACCTGCTGAAAATGAACTGTACTACTTTGCAAGTATCGATAAAGCAAAGTTTCGTAAGCCTGTAGGTCCTGGTGATCAGCTTATTTTAGATGTTGAATTTATCAAAGAGCGTCGCGGTATTGCGCTATTTAATGGCGTAGCAACAGTTGACGGCGAAGTGGTATGCTCAGCTGAACTTAAATGTGCACGACGAGTATTCTCATGATCCATGAAACCGCACAAATTCATCCGTCAGCAGTGATTGAAGACGGTGTAAAGATTGGCGCTAATGTCAAAGTTGGTCCCTTCACTTATATTGCCACTGATGTTGAAATTGGTGAAGGCACTGAAGTGATGTCACACGTTGTGATTAAAGGTCCAACGGTGATCGGTAAAGACAACCGTATATTCCCATTCGCCGTGATCGGTGAAGAGTGCCAAGATAAGAAATATCAAGGCGAAGCAACACGTCTTGTGATTGGTGATCGCAATGTGATCCGTGAAAGTGTTCAAATGCATCGCGGTACAGTACAAGATAAAGGTGTGACTATCGTAGGTAGTGATAACCTTTTCTGTGTCAATGTACATATTGCGCATGATTGTGTTGTGGGCGATAACATTATCATGGGCAATAACGCGACATTAGCAGGTCACGTAACAGTTGAAGATTACGCGATTATTTCTGCACTATCGCCAGTACACCAATTCTGTACTGTCGGCGCACATAGTTTTATCGGCGGCGGCTCTATTGTTGTTCAAGATGTGCCACCATTTGTAATGGCGCAAGGTAACCACGCGAAACCGTTCGGTATTAATATCGAAGGCTTAAAGCGTCGTGGTTTTGAAAAACCAGAATTACATGCTATTCGTCGTGCATATAAAGAAATTTACCGTTCAGGTAAAACGCTAGCTGAAGTAAAACCTGTACTTGAAGAAATGAGTAAAGATTATCCTTCAATTGGCTTATTCCTGAAACTATTTGAAAACTCGACACGCGGTATTATTCGCTAATGACGAAGCCACTTCGAATAGGAATTGTCGCCGGAGAAATCTCCGGCGATATTTTAGGTGCAGGTTTTATTAAAGCTGTTAAAGCCAAATACCCAGATGCTGAATTTGTTGGTGTTGCAGGTCCTCGTATGCAGGCAGAAGGCTGTGAAGCGCTGTTTGATATGGAAGAGCTCGCGGTGATGGGGATTGTTGAAGTATTAGGTCGCTTACCTCGCTTATTTAAGGTCAAAGCAGAGCTTGTTAAATACTTTAGCGATAACCCGCCAGACGTTTTTGTTGGTATAGATGCCCCTGATTTTAACTTACGCCTAGAAAAAGATTTAAAAGAAAGCGGTATTAAAACCGTGCATTATGTCAGCCCATCGGTATGGGCATGGCGCCAAAAGCGTATCTTTAAAATCGAAGCTGCCACCAACCTTGTGCTTGCTTTCTTGCCATTCGAAAAAGCGTTTTACGATAAGTTTAATGTGCCTTGTGAGTTCGTCGGGCACACCATGGCAGATGCTATTCCATTGCAAACCGACCAAGGTGCTGCACAAACATTATTAGGCTTAGATCCTGATAAACGATGGCTTGCGGTATTACCCGGTAGCCGAGGTAGCGAAATGGAAATGCTCGCGCCACCGTTTATCGAAACGTGTAAAAAGCTTAAGGCTAAACATCCTGATTTAGGTTTTGTCGTTGCACTGGTTAATCAAAAACGTCGAGCACAATTTGAGCAAGCGTGGCAACAAACGGCACCGGATCTTGATTTCGTGCTGGTGGATGATACTGCTCGTAATGTAATGATTGCTTCAGATGCTGTATTGCTCGCATCGGGTACAGTTGCATTAGAATGTATGTTAGTGAAGCGTCCGATGGTGGTGGGCTATAAAGTGAAACCATTAACGGCGTGGCTGGCTAAGAAAATGCTTAAAACTAAGTATGTTTCATTGCCAAATATTCTCGCAGATGAAGAGTTGGTCACCGAGCTTTTACAAGAAGATTGCACGCCAGAGAAGCTCTATCATGAAGTGGATAAAATGCTATATGGTGACACTTCTGAGCTGATGTTGAAATTTGAGCAGATGCATAAAACCATTCGTTGTAATGCTGATGAGCAAGCAGCAAATGCCGTCCTTGCCTTGATTGATAGAGCGTAAAATGGCTGAGAAAAAAGAGTTTGAACCTTTTGTTTACCCGCAAGCAAATTGTATTGCTGGGGTGGATGAAGTCGGTCGTGGGCCATTAGTTGGCGCAGTGGTGACTGCGGCTGTGATTTTAGATCCGAATAATCCCATTGAAGGTTTAACGGATTCTAAAAAATTGACCGAGAAAAAACGCAATTTGTTGTTTGATGAAATCAAAGAAAAAGCGTTGTCTTGGTCATTAGGTCGTTGTGAAGCGGACGAAATTGATAAGTTGAATATCTTGCAAGCAACGATGGTTGCGATGCAGCGCGCAGTAGCAGGCTTAAGTGTAAAGCCAGATTACGTACTTATTGATGGTAACAAAGTACCTGAATTACCGATGGCGGCACAGGCTGTGGTGAAAGGGGATTTACGTGTTGCAGAGATCAGTGCCGCGTCCATTATTGCTAAAGTGACCCGTGATCGTGAAATGGAAATATTAGATGCTGAGTTTCCGCAGTACGGTTTTGCTAAACATAAAGGTTATCCAACCAAAGCACACTTTGAAGCATTAGAGCAATACGGCGCAATAGATCAGCATCGTAAGAGCTTTAAACCCGTAAAGCGAGTATTGGGTTTAGACTAAACGATTTTTCTTTTTACAGACTAATGGCATAGCTATTCGCTATGCCATTTTTTTGTTTGCTCAATACCTCTCATACCTTGTTTCAGGTATAATTTTCATAATTAAGTTACGTAATAAATTAGGTTGTCATGGCAGAACCACGTTTTATCCACCTTCGTGTTCATAGTGATTATTCGATGATTGACGGTTTGGCGAAAGTAAAGCCAATCGTTAAAAAGGCATCAGAACTTGGTATGCCTGCACTCGCAATGACAGACTTTACTAACCTATGTGGTTTAGTGAAGTTTTACTTTGCTGCTCATGATGCCGGAATAAAGCCAATTATCGGTGCTGATTTCAAAGTACAGTCAGCAGAGATGGGCGATGAACTATTTGAACTCACCATTCTTGCTGCCAATAATGAAGGTTATAAAAATCTTACGTTATTGATTTCTGAAGCCTACCAACGAGGTCATGTACAGCATCAGCCTGTTATTGATAAAGAGTGGCTCGTGAATCACCGTGAAGGGCTTATTATCCTATCCGGTGGTAAAAATGGTGACGTGGGTAAAGCTTTATTAAAAGGCAACCAGAACATGGTTGATAGCTTGGTTGCTTTTTATCAAACCCATTTCCCAGATAGTTATTATTTGGAATTAGTACGCACAGGGCGTGCTGATGAAGAAGCCTACCTTCACTTTGCGATTGAGCTGGCAGAAAAAGCCGATTTACCTGTTGTCGCTACCAATGATGTTCGTTTACTCACTGCCGATCAGTTTGACGCACATGAAATTCGCGTTGCTATTCATGATGGCTATACCCTTGTCGATCCCAACCGTCCGAAACTTTATAGCGCACAGCAGTATCTTCGTAGTGAAGAAGAAATGTGCGAGTTATTTGCTGATATCCCAGAAGCACTACAAAACTCAGTTGAAATCGCAAAGCGTTGTAACGTAACCGTTCGATTAGGTGAGTATTTCTTACCTAATTTCCCAACGGGTGATATGACAATTGAGGACTTCTTGATTGTTAAATCCAAAGAAGGACTCGAAGAACGTTTAGAATTTTTATTTCCCGATCCAGAAGTGCGTGCTGCTCGTCGTCCTGAATATGATGAGCGTCTAGATATCGAATTAAAAGTTGTTAACCAAATGGGATTCCCAGGTTACTTCTTGATCGTAATGGAATTCATTCAGTGGTCGAAAGATAACGATGTACCAGTAGGCCCAGGCCGTGGTTCAGGTGCGGGCTCATTGGTTGCTTACGCGCTGAAAATCACCGATCTAGATCCGCTGGAGTTTGACTTACTTTTCGAGCGATTCTTGAACCCTGAACGTGTTTCCATGCCCGATTTCGATATCGATTTCTGTATGGATAAGCGTGATTTGGTTATCGATCACGTGGCTGAAATGTATGGTCGTGATGCGGTATCACAGATCATTACGTTCGGTACCATGGCAGCCAAAGCGGTTATTCGAGATGTTGGTCGTGTGCTAGGTCACCCGTATGGTTTTGTTGATCGCATTTCAAAGTTAGTGCCAGCAGAGCCTGGGATGACACTCGCCAAAGCGTTTGATGCCGAACCTCAATTAGGTCAAGCCTATGATGCGGATGAAGAAGTTCGCGACTTGATTGATATGTGTCGCATTCTTGAAGGGGTAACGCGTAACGCAGGTAAACACGCTGGTGGTGTGGTTATCTCGCCAACAACCATCACCGACTTTGCTCCCTTATATTGTGATGCAGAGGGTAATAACCCCGTTACTCAGTTTGATAAAAATGATGTTGAAACTGCGGGTTTAGTTAAATTCGACTTCTTAGGTTTACGTACATTAACCATTATTGATTGGGCATTAGCGCTAATTAACCCACGTTTGGTTGAACAAGGCAAAGAGCCTATAAATATCGCCGCGATTCCAATGGATGATCCTAAATCCTTTGCGATGTTGCAGCGTTCAGAATCAACCGCGGTATTCCAGCTCGAATCCCGTGGTATGAAAGATCTGATCAAACGTCTTCAACCCGACTGTTTTGAAGATATGATCGCTCTGGTGGCACTATTTCGTCCCGGTCCGCTCCAATCAGGCATGGTAGATAACTTTATTGACCGTAAGCACGGCCGAGAAGCGGTGTCTTATCCTGATGAAAAATGGCAGCATGAGTCATTAAAAGAAATTCTCGATCCGACTTACGGCATTATCTTGTACCAAGAGCAGGTAATGCAGATCGCGCAGGTGCTGGCGGGTTATACCCTTGGCGGCGCGGATATGCTTCGTCGTGCGATGGGTAAGAAAAAGCCTGAAGAAATGGCGAAACAGCGAGCCGTGTTCGAAGAGGGCTCGATAAAAAATGGCGTCGATGGCGAGCTATCAATGAAAATCTTTGACTTGGTAGAGAAATTTGCCGGTTACGGATTTAACAAATCGCACTCAGCCGCCTATGCATTGGTGTCTTATCAAACCTTATGGTTAAAAGCACATTACCCTGCCGAATTTATGGCAGCGGTAATGACAGCCGACATGGATAATACGGACAAGATCATTAGCTTGGTTGACGAATGTCACCGTATGAAGCTAAAGCTGCTGCCGCCGGATGTTAATAAAGGTCTATATCGTTTTAATGTTGATGAAGACGGTGCCGTTGTTTACGGTATCGGTGCGGTAAAAGGGGTCGGTGAAGGCCCGATTGAAAATATTATTAGTGCCCGTGAAAAAGGTGGCCACTTTAAAGATTTATTTGATTTCTGTGCCCGTATTGATACTAAAAAAGTCAATAAACGTGTCTTAGAGAAACTGATTAAGTCGGGTGCGATGGATCGTTTAGGGCCTAATCGTGCAGCGATGCTGGCAACTTTAGATGATGCGATAAAAGCCGCGAGTCAGCACCACCAAGCCGAAGCCTTTGGTCAAGCCGACATGTTTGGCGTATTAACGGCCGCCCCTGAAGAAGTTGAGAATAAGTATGCTAATATCCCTGAAGCACCAGATAAAGTCTGGTTGGAAGGGGAGCGTGAAACATTAGGCTTATACCTAACAGGTCACCCTATAAATGCGTATCTCTCAGAATTAAAACATTACACCACATGGCGTTTAAAAGATGCGCAGCAAACAGGACGTGATAAGGTAGCGTCTGTTGCTGGGCTTGTTATTGCCGCCCGTGTAATGACAACCAAACGTGGGACCAGAATTGGTTTAATGACGCTTGATGATCGTTCAGGTCGAATGGAAGTCATGCTATTCTCTGATGCCTTAGATCGTTATATTGATCTGCTTGAAAAAGATAAAATTGTGGTGATATCAGGACAGGTCAGCTTTGATGATTTCAATGGTGGCCTTAGAATGTCTGCACGTGAAGTGCTCGATATATCAGAAGCGAGAGAAAAGCATCTCCGTGGTCTTGCTATATCTGTAACAGAACAGCAGATTGATGAGCAGTTTTTTGCCCGTTTCAGCCAAGTGTTGGAACCACACAGAGCAGGTACTGTGCCTGTTAATGTGTACTATCAGCGCTCGAATGCCCGTGCCAAACTCACTTTAGGAACAGAATGGCGAATAACGCCAGCCGATCAATTAATATCGGATCTAAAAACACTCCTAGGTGATAAGCAGGTCGAGCTTGAGTTTAATTAAATGCGCTTAATGTTTATGATAGGGTAGTTAAGTCCCTATCATCATCATAAGCAAAAGGATTTTAAGTGGTATGAGCCTGAACTTCCTCGAGTTTGAACAACCGATTGCAGAGCTAGAAGCAAAAATTGAAGCATTACGTGATGTATCTCGTCGTGATGAGTCTAATTCGGTTGATCTAGAAAAAGAAATTGAGCAACTAGAAAAGAAAAGCCTAGAGCTTACCAAGAAAATCTTTGGTGATCTTGGTGCATGGCAGGTTGCGCAACTCGCACGCCATCCTCAGCGCCCATATACTTTTGATTATGTCGAGCACATGTTCGAAGAGTTTGATGAATTGGCAGGCGATCGCGCGTTTGCTGATGATAAAGCGTTAGTCGGTGGTATTGCCCGTATTGATGGCCGTCCTGTTATGGTGATTGGTCATCAAAAAGGCCGTGGTACGACTGAGAAGGTGAAGCGTAACTTTGGCATGCCTAAACCAGAAGGTTACCGTAAAGCATTACGTTTAATGAAAATGGCAGAGCGCTTTAATATGCCTGTGATTACCTTCATTGATACAGCTGGTGCATATCCTGGTGTCGGCGCTGAAGAGCGTGGTCAATCAGAAGCTATCGCGATGAACCTAAAAGTTATGTCTGGCTTGAAAGTGCCTGTTATCTGTAATGTGGTGGGTGAAGGCGGCTCTGGCGGCGCATTAGCGATCGGTGTGGGTGATTGCGTTAATATGCTGCAATATTCAACCTACTCTGTTATTTCACCAGAAGGTTGTGCATCAATCTTATGGCGTGATTCAGACAAAGCACCGCAAGCGGCTGAAGCAATGGGTATGACAGCTCCTCGCTTAAAAGAGTTGGAGCTGATTGATAACATCATTGAAGAGCCGCTGGGTGGCGCTCACCGTAATGTGTTACTAATGGCAAATACATTAAAAGCACAACTTAAGGCAACATTGGCTGAACTGGATGAATTAGATACTGAGACGTTACTTGAACGTCGTTATCAGCGTCTAATGAGTTATGGTTACTGCTAAAAAGTTGGTGTAACGTTTAGTAAAAGGTCAGCAATTAAGCTGGCCTTTTTTGTTTTTCCCATTTAGTGCTTTGATAGGCTGCGATAGACTATAGTTTTCTCTTAATGTTGAAAGATATCATGTTGTATTCTGCTTTTTGTCGTCAATTATTGACTCATCTCCCTGCAAGCAAACGGTTTGTTCTTGCTTTTAGTGGTGGGCTCGATTCTCGTGTACTGCTTGATTTAATAGCGCGATTTATTACACAAAATCCAGAATATAGCTGTCATGCCGTTTATGTACATCATGGGTTAAGCACTAATGCTGATATATGGGCTGATAAGTGTGTGGTTTGGGCTAAAAGTGCCGGCATTAGCTGTGATGTTGAACGTGTAAAAGTGCTAACAGGAAACCGAATTAGCCTTGAGCAAGCTGCACGAGAAGCGCGGTATAACATTTTAGCGCAACACGTCAACATGGGTGACATGCTATTAACCGCTCAACACAGTGACGATCAGATTGAAACTTTTCTATTGGCATTAAAGCGCGGGAGTGGCCCTGCTGGATTAGCAGCGATGCCAATGATACTCCCTTTTGCTAAAGGGACGCATTTAAGACCATTACTCAATATTACTCGTGCTGATATTGAGCAATACGGATTGGAGCACAAACTCTCTTGGGTTGAAGATGAAAGTAACCAAGATGAGCGTTATGATCGCAATTTTATTCGCCATCAAATAACGCCTCGACTAGTTGAACGTTGGCCAAGTATTCATAAATCAGTCGCACGAAGTAGCGCATTGTGCGGTGAACAAGAAGCATTACTAGCTGAGTTATTAGCCACCCAACTTGCTCAAGCGATCCAAGCTGATGGTAGCTTACTGCTTGCTTCTGATGTGACTCAACGTGTCGGTATGGCGTTAATTCGTCAATGGTTAAAAAAACAATCAGTCTTAATGCCATCGTTAGCACAGCTTGAACAGATTTGGTTTAACGTAGTTCAGGCAAAAGAAGATGCGAATCCTAAACTGTGTTGGGCAAATGTTGAAGTGCGTCGCTATCAAAAGAAGTTATATTTACTGCGGCAGTGGGATGATATTAGCCAGTGGAAAAACAATATTGATTTAGATTCTCCTTGCCAGCTACCGCAAAACTTAGGGACGCTGGTTTTAAGCCAAGAGGGTGATTATCCTTTATTAAGACAGCCTGAATCTGATGAGTCTATAACCGTGCGCTTTCACTATCAAGGTGATGCTATAAAACCTGTAGGGCGATGTGGCAGCAGAAAATTAAAAAAACTTTATCAAGAATATAATGTGCCAAGTTGGTTACGCAGCCGTACGCCTCTTATCTTTTATGGCGATAAACTTGCTGCTGTAGCGGGGTATTTTGTCGTCTCTGAGTTTTCTGGTCATGATATTACGATTGCTCTTAATTCTTAAAAAAGACAAATAGGGCATTATTTTCCTAGTAAGTTCAAGCACCCTATCTTTCATCGAAATATTATTTACTTTGCACCGTAATATATTATTTATTACGGTGTTTTTTATGCTTTTAAATCATGTTTTGTGAAGAAGGATATATAGCTAATTTTTATTATGTTGTTTTTTTAGCCTGCTTAGTAACTTTTTATTGCGATAAAATACAAAAGGTATTAGTGTACTAGTCTACTGATACGATAGTTGGAAGGGAAAGAAATGAGCAAACCATCGACACTTGGCGGAGCGTGTATTATTGCAAGCGTTTGTGTAGGCGCGGGCATGTTAGGTTTACCGAGTGCTGGGGCGGGTGCATGGACATTCTGGAGCGTTATTGCAATATCTTTAACCATGGTTATGATGACATTATCAGGCTGGTTATTATTAGAAGCGCTTAAGCATTATGATTTTAAAGTGTCTTTTAATACCATCACAAAAGATGTACTTAATACTAAAATTAATATTATTAATAATCTGTCATTATACTTTGTTGGTGGTATCTTGCTTTATGCCTATATTTCATCATCAGGTATGATTTTTAGTAATATATTAGGGGTTGATAGTAAGTTAGCTTCTATTTTATTTGTCGCAATCAGTTCAACCTTTGTTCTGCACTCAACGCGTGCGGTTGATCGTATTTCTATTTTACTGATTGTTTTTATGTTGGTGAGTTTCTTAATTGGAATTTCAGGACTAGCGACGCATATCAAAGTTCCTGTTTTACTGGATACAACTCACTTACATGCCAGCTATTCTCCTTATGCGTTAGCACTATTACCTATAGCATTAACTTCTTTTGGTTACCACCATTCGGTGAGCACAATGCGCGACTATTACCGCGATGAATACCAAGCTAAAAATGCGATTCTAGGTGGCACATTTATCGCGTTAGGTTTCTATTTAGTGTGGGTGATTTGTATTTTTGGCAACTTACCTCGTGATGCATTTGGTCCTGTGGTTTCGGCTGGTGGTGGTATTGATGCTTTAACGCAAGCACTTGATAGCGTTATTGACTCAAACAGCATTAAACAAGCAATCCGTATTTTTTCGATTGCCGCTGTTGTTTCTTCGTTTATCGGAGTTGGTTTGGGGGTTTTTGATTATTTGGCCGATTTATTTGGCTTTGAAGATTCAAAACAAGGACGCTTGAAGACGTGGGCTATCACTTTCTTACCACCGCTGATCCTTTCATTATTTGCACCACTGGGTTTCTTGTCTGCGATTGGTTTAGCCGGTGCTGCTGCAACGATTTGGGCGTGTATTATTCCTGCTTTATTAGCGAAAAAGACTCGTCAATGCAAAGAAAAGAAAGATGGGTTTGTTGTGCCTGGCGGTAATGTGACGGTATATGTTGTGATTGGCTTTGGTGTGGTGACCGCAATCTTCCACATTATGGCGATGGCAAATTTACTGCCGATCTTTAAAGGCTAATACGGGTTTAACCTAAAAATAAAACGGAAGCTTTAAGCTTCCGTTTTTTGTTTAGCGAAATTGTTTAACTTCAGGCAAGTATTCAAAGCCAGCACTTGCAAGTTTATCGATCAGCTTTTGGCGATCAATCTCGTAGAATTTAACGAGTTCATCGAGATCTTGAAAGTCATCACGGATCTTCATGTTGACAATACTCATTAACATGATGGGATCCATGCTTTCAAATTTAGCTAAATCCATTATTTGTCCTCATGATCACTGATTAATAAGTTTGCTGCAGCAAACGCTGCACGCTCACGGACTTCAAGCGGTAAATTAGTATCTTCGGCAATATCATTGAAGGTTTTAATTGCACAGCTAATAGCCGCAGGAATATAACCTTGATCACCACTACCAATTTGCGCGTAAGTTGCTCGGATAAGCTCACAGCATTGATAAATTTGCATCATTCATCCTTTCTAGAAAGTATTCGAAGAGAATGTAGGGGCTCACTTCGAATATACTCACTATTAACGTGGATCATCATAGCGTTAAATAAAATAAAAACGTAGGATTTATGGTGCTTAGCGCAACGAGATGATTATTTATTACGCTTGTGATGATAAAGTTTACGATCGGCACGTTCAATTAAAGACAGCATAGAATCACCTTTATTAAAGGTCGCTGTGCCATAAGAAAATCCAATATTTAAGATACCCAAGATAGGGCTTTGTTGAATATATTGGTTGATCCGTGATACCACTTTTATTTCAGAGCGAGCACTGGCAGGTTGAAGTAAAATAATAAATTCATCACCTCCAATGCGATAACAACGATCTGAAGTGCGCGTTGCAAACTTCAGTGCATTAGCAAAATCTTTAATGACTTTGTCGCCATCAAGATGACCAAAGTTATCATTCACTTGTTTAAAATTATCTAAGTCACAAATAAACAGTACCAACTCCACATCTCGTTTTTCGCTCATCGCAATAGCATGATGAATATCTTGCTCAAAACACATTCTATTACATAGCCCTGAAAGTTTATCTTTCAGTGCCATATGTTTTACTTTTTGATATTCAATCGCATTAAATAGAGGGCCTGCAAATAAACGGTGGTAGGTATGTAATAGGCTTATTTCGTCGTTATCTAACGGATAAAGAGTGGAGTAATGAAGTGAGCCTAAAGAGTTATCACCAAAGCGTAAAGCAAAGCTGTTTTGATGAGGTGTCGGTTTTCCTTGGCGGATCAATGTTGTAGTTTCATCAAGGGTCCAGACTAAACGAGCGATATCAATTTGTTTATCTAGCTCTCTGCAGAGAGGTTGAAATAACGCTTGGATCTCCAGCTTCCCTTGAAGTTTTTGCAGGATCAACAGACGTTGATCCGCAGCTAAAGGTTTTTGCTTTAGCTTAGGGGAAGGTGAGGAATGAGATCGATTAAATAAAGCCTGTTCCATTACGACAAGATCAATAACTATTTGATTTGTCACTATAGGGCATATTTTGAGCAGATCAATGATAACGGCAAGATTGTAACGGATATTTACTGTTACATAAAAAAATGGGAGTGAGTAAAATGTTTTTTTAAAATAAAGAATAGAAAAAAAGCTGCCATAACGACAGCTTTTTCAATATGTTATTAGCTTTTTACTTAAGCCATTTTTTGCTTAATAAACGCAACAACATCATTTACCGCAACGGCTTCTTTGATACCTGTGCGACGGTTTTTATATTCCATCTCACCGTTTTCAAGGCTACGGTTACCAATAACGATAGTATGTGGAATACCTAGTAGTTCGTGATCTGCAAACATTACGCCAGGGCGTTCTTTACGATCATCAAACAGTACTTCAATACCAGCAGCAGTTAGATCGGCATATAGCTTCTCTGCCGCTTCTTTTACTTCTTCTGATTTCGCCATGTTCATAGGAACAATAGAAACGTGGAATGGTGCAAGCGCATCTGGCCAGATAATGCCGTTTTCGTCATGGTTCTGTTCGATAGCTGATGCCACAACACGTGATACACCAATACCGTAACAACCCATTTCTAGAATGGTGTTTTTACCGTTAGCATCTAGCACGCCACAGTTCATCTTCTCAGAGTATGTATTACCCAGCTGGAAGATGTGACCCACTTCGATACCACGTTTTAGCATCAATGTACCTTGGCCACATGGGCTTGGATCACCTTCAACTACATTACGTAGATCTTCAACGCGATCTAGCTCAACGTCACGGCCCCAGTTGATACCAACATGGTGTTTACCATCGATGTTTGCGCCTGCAGCAAAATCGCTCATTACAGCAACAGTACGGTCAACGATAAATGGAAGCTCAAGACCGACAGGACCTAGTGAGCCAGGACCTGCGTTAACGAACTGGCGAATTTCTTCTTCAGTTGCCATTTCAAGTGGAGAAGCAACCCAGTCTAGGTTTTCAGCTTTAATTTCGTTTAATTCGTGATCACCACGAACCAATAGCGCTACGATAGGCGCATCGATTTCATCAGAAGCTTTAACAAATAAGGTCTTGATCGTTTTCTCGATAGCAATACCGTGTTGCTCAACTAACTCATCGATAGTTTTCGCATTAGGTGTATCGATAACAGACAGTTCCACTGTTGGTGCAGCACGATCGTGAGCAGGGGCTAGTGCTTCTGCTTTTTCGATGTTTGCTGCGTAGTCAGATTCAGTTGAGAATGCAATTAAGTCTTCGCCGCTTTCTGCTAATACGTGGAACTCCTGAGAGCCATTACCACCGATTGCGCCAGAGTCGGCCCATACTGGACGGTACTCAAGACCCATGCGATCGAACGCTTTACAGTAAGCGTCGTGCATTGCATCGTAAGACTTTTGTAGACCTTCTTTGTCAATGTCAAAGCTGTAAGCATCCATCATGCAGAATTCACGTGCACGCATTACGCCGAAACGTGGACGACGCTCGTCACGGAATTTAGTTTGGATTTGGTACAGGTTCAACGGAAGTTGCTTGTAAGAGCTTACTTCGTTGCGTACTAGGCTTGTGATCACTTCTTCTGCTGTTGGGCTAAGCACAAACGGACGAGTATGGCGGTCAGTAAAGCGAAGTAGTTCAGGGCCCATTTTTTCTGAGCGGCCTGTTTCTTCCCATAGTTCAAACGGCTGAACAACGGGCATCAAGGTTTCGATTGCGCCTGCATTGTCGATCTCTTGGCGAACGATGTTTTCGACCTTACGCAGAACACGCAGACCTGTAGGTAGCCAGGTGTATAGACCTGAAGCCAGCTTACGGATCATACCTGCACGTAGCATTAGCTGATGGCTAATAACTTCTGCGTCGTTTGGAGTCTCCTTCAGAGTAGAAAGAAGATAATTACTGGTACGCATTGATGGTATCCGTTGATTAATTAGATTAAAAAAGAAGGGATAAATCCCGCCCGTCAGTGATCTGACGATAGCCGAATATCTTACCAGCCTACACGCTATTCGCCAAAGATAACTGTATAAGATCTGCTATTGATTAACTTTCTCGATCTGATTAACGGTTATTTGTTGCTCTGTTACTGAGAAGTGAACATTAAAATCAAATAAATGCACCGCATATTGTTTTGGATCTGGCTTACCTTTCTTATAAGCAGGACGTGGATCTTGCGCTAAAATTTCACAGATCACGGTTTGATAATAGCTTTTGTTTTTTGCTGGTAGTTGATTGAGCGCTGTTTCACTAAAACACACGGGCATTAGATCCGGTGTGTTAGAAGCAAATCCACCTTGTGCTTGTGGCAAGCTGTCTGAATAAGGGATATAAGGCTTAATATCGATAATAGGCGTACCATCAACGAGATCAACACCACCGAGTTCAATGATCACATTACCGTTTTCATGGCGAATGCCTTTTAATTCGACCGCAGACATGCCAATGCCATTGGGGCGGAATGTGGCACGGCTAGCGAACACACCAATGCGTTCATTACCGCCCAATCGAGGCGGTCTAACGGTTGGGCGCCATCCGGCATCTAAATTCTGATCAAACAAAAATAATAACCACAAATGACTAAATTGCTCTATGCCTCTTACCGCTTCTAATGAATTTGCAGCACCTTGTAAAACAATTTCAGAACGCGCACTTGGCACTAACCCAGGCTGCCGAGGAACAGCAAATTTTTCTTTATAGGGAGAGTGGATAATGCCGATAGGTTCGATGTTATAAGACATGGAATGAAGCCAATTAAGAAGCCAAAAGAGCTAAGAATATAGCATAAAAAAGGGTAGGTGCTGAGACCTACCCGATAAGTACATGGTTAGTAGAAAGGAGGGATTACCAACCTTTTACCACACCACCATTAAAGATATTTTTCGCAGAGTTATATACATCTTCAGATTGGTACGCTTGAACAAATTTCTTCACGTTTTCCGCATTCACATTATCTGCACGAGACACAATCAGGTTGACATATGGTGATTCTTTATCTTCTACAAACACACCGTCGCGCTCAGGCGTTAAGTTAATGCTACTTGCGTAAGTGGTATTAATAACAGCCAGTGCCACATCATCTAAAGAGCGTGGTAATTGTGCTGCTTCTAGCTCAACAATCTTTAAGTTTTTCGGGTTTTCAACAATATCTAATACTGTAGCAGTTAAACCTGAACCGTCTTTTAGTTTAATTAGGCCTTGCTGTTGAAGAAGTAAGAGTGAACGACCAAGGTTGGTAGGATCGTTTGGTACTGCCACTTTATCGCCGTCTTTTAGCTTATCAACAGATTTGATTGAGTTTGAGTAACCTGCAATTGGGTAAACAAATGTATTCCCCGCTACCGCAAACTTGTAACCGCGATCTTTAATTTGCTGATCAAGATATGGTTTGTGTTGGAAAGCATTAGCATCAATAGAGCCTTCTTCTAATGCCGCATTCGGTGATACGTAATCAGTAAAAGAAACTAACTCTACATCCAAGCCATATTTTTCTTTTGCTTGTTTTGCAGCAACTTCAGCAACTTGCTCTTCGGCTCCTGCCATGACGCCAATTTTTACCTTGCTATTATCAACTACGGCTTCTTTTTCACTACAGCCTGTTAGTGATAGGGCTGCAGCAACACCTGCAAGAGCAAAAACATGTTTTAGATTAAACGCCATACAACTTCTCCTTAAAATGGGGTTTTCCTTAAAGTGTTTTGATTATCGATGATCAACACGTTTTACGAGGTAATCACCGACAGATTGAATAATTTGGACCAGTACTATTAGAACGACGACTGTGATAGCCATGACGGTGCCATCGAAACGTTGGTAGCCATAACGAATACCGACATCACCTAAACCGCCACCGCCAACCGTACCCGCCATCGCGGAATAACTGACTAAGGTAACAAGGGTGATCGTTACCGCATTGATGATGCCTGGTAATGCTTCTGGTAATAGCACTTTCTTAATGATCTGTAGTGGTGTTGCTCCCATAGATTGTGCTGCTTCCACAAGGCCTGATGGAATTTCTAACAATGCCCCTTCAACTAAACGAGCAATAAAAGGAATTGCTCCTACAGCAAGAGGAACTATCGCCGCAGCAGTACCAATTGAGCTACCTACGACAAAGCGGGTAAATGGAATGATCGCAACCAGCAGAATAATAAAAGGAATAGAGCGGCCAATATTAACGATAATGCCAAGGATGTTATTAACAACGGTATTTTCTAATAAGCCATTTTTCTTCGTTAAGTGAAGGGTGACACCCAAAGGAATACCAATAACAAAACCAATTAGCCCTGATACAAACACCATGGTTAATGTTTGTCCTAATGCTTCAATCAGTAAATCAATCAGGCGGGTATTTTGTTGCCACCACAGGGTTAAATCATTAAGCGACATAGCCAAGCACCTCAACATTTACTTTATTTTGACGTAGAAAATTGACCGCATTCTCAACAGAGTCTTGATCACCAAAAAACTCTGCTAACATCAGTCCAAATTTTACTCCTCCCGCATAATCCATATCCGAGCTGAGAATACTGATATCTAAACCAAACTTACGTGTTACTTGGCTTATCAGTGGCGCATCAACAGAAGCACCGGTGAACTCTAAACGAATAAGAGGGTATGAGTTTTCAACTTGTGTTGGCGTCATACGAGCTTGGTAATCAGCTGGAATCGACAAATCCAATGTTGAACGAATAAAGTCTTTGGCTAATTCGGTGTTGGGGTGTGAGAAAATATCACCGACTGATCCCTGTTCAACTAATTTACCGTCACCAATAATTGCGACCTCACTACAGATACGCTTCACGACATCCATTTCATGGGTAATAAGCAAAATAGTTAGGTTTAGCTTTCGGTTAATTTCTTGCAGTAGCTCCAGAATCGAATGCGTGGTGGCAGGATCTAATGCACTGGTGGCTTCATCACAGAGTAACACTTTGGGATCAGAGGCTAACGCACGAGCAATCGCGACACGTTGCTTTTGTCCACCACTTAAATTTGCTGGGTAGCTTTGGTGTTTATCTTCAAGACCGACTAAAGCCAGTAACTCTGTCACTTTTGTTTTTATTATCGCTTTATTGGTATTGGCTAATTCAAGAGGCAAAGCAACATTATCAAAAACTGTGCGAGATGAAAGGAGATTAAAATGTTGGAAAATCATGCCTATTTTACGACGAGCCAAAGTGAGTTTTTGGTTCGATAGAGTAGTAAGATCGATACCATCGACAATCACTTGACCATTAGAAGGGCGCTCTAACAAATTAACACAACGAATGAGGGTACTTTTCCCTGCACCGGATGAGCCAATAACCCCAAAGATAGTACCTTGCTTAATTGTAAGGTTTATATCGCTTAATGCGTTTATAGCCTTATCGCCTTGATAGAAGACTTTATTGAGTTGCTTTATTTCTATCATTGAACGTCCTGCTCCTAGATAAAACTATTGTATGATCTTGAAAAACTATTGTATAAATTTATGGTTATTTGTTTTATTAGGGTTAAATAAGTAACTAACCTGAAATTGTGATGCTATGTTCTATTACAAAAGCTGTCAATAGCTATTTTTACATCTAGACGTCCAAACGGCTATGTTGTGAGCGTTAATCAATAACGAGTACTCTTCATTATTAACTCGTGCCATAATCTAAAAAATTTATGATTTAAGAGGGCTATCCTTTTGGCCAAACCTGCAGTCTTTATTGACCGTGATGGCGTGATTAATGTTGATCACGGCTATGTCCATACCGTTGATGATTTCGAATACATTGACGGGGTATTTGAAGCATGTAAAAAATTCAAAGAAATGGGTTATCTACTCGTATTGGTGACTAACCAATCAGGTATCGCTCGCGGTATGTTTAGTGAAGATGAATTTACTTCATTAACAGAGTGGATGGACTGGAATTTTGTTGATAATGGCGTTGAGTTTGATGGTATTTACTACTGCCCGCACCATGCAACAAAAGGGCAGGGTGATTACTTGCAAGATTGTGATTGCCGTAAACCCAAACCAGGTATGTTTATTTCAGCTCGCGATTTCTTGAAAATCGATATGTCGCAATCTGTGATGATTGGTGATAAAGCGGATGACATGAAAGCAGCCACAGCTGCTGATGTTGCTTTAAAAGTGCTCGTACGTACAGGTAAGCCGATCACGGATGAAGGTGAAGCGTTAGCAAACGTGGTGTTAGACAGTATTGCTGATGTACCAGAGTGGTTAGCAATTCAATAGAAATGAGTGCTTATATAAAGGTCGTTATTAAACGGCCTTTTTTGTCTCTATAACTGGTCGTTTTAACGAAAAGTTAACGATTTAGCTTAGTGAGTTAGACTAACTGAGCCCGTTTTTTGTCAAAAACATTAGAAATAATAACATTTTTAAGATTGGTACAATTTCTGCAGATTACAGAATGAATTGATTAATAATGCTCTTAGGGGGATTTATTCATGATGTGGCGTGTACTTATTAATGCTATAAAAACGGCTGTAATTTCAATAAGTGTTGTGAGCTCGTTTAGTACTAATGCGAATGAACCAGATGAAAGTGGTGATTGGTATCTCTCTCAATTTCATCAAATTGCAGATCAGCAAGTAAATGTCGTTGCTGTCATTGAGCAAGAAAATGCTAAGACGTTGAAACAAACATTATCAGACACACAAAATGCGGTGCTTAACGAGATAAAAAAGGGGAAGTAATAAATACTTCCCCAAACAGTGTGACTGACTCACACAAGATCACGGCAGTGAAAGGTGATGGTACCTTTAGCTTTGGTCTTCTAAAAATGCAATCCATGGCTCAGCACTGCTTTTCATCGAAGATGACTGCGCAGCTGTTTTCATCGCCTTTAAAGCATTTTGATGCTGATCTAATTCAAAGTAAGCCATGCCCCTAAGGTAAGCGAGTTCAGCCTTTTCATCGCGTTTAGCGTTGGATGAACTGTTAGCAAAAGCAGTTGCTTGCTTAAATTGCTTATCCTGTATCATTAATTTAACGATACGGATTTGTTGTTTACCTGAAGGTGCAATTTTAAAAGCTTGCTTATAGGTACTGATGGCTTCATCTAGCTCTTTTGCCTGATGATAAAAACTGGCTTGCTTCTCAATATTTGCATGAGTACGAGCAATGTTATTATTTGCCATTTCTTGCGCCATTATCTTCGCTGCTCTGTGGGGAATACCTTGGTATGCCATAAAGTTTACTAAGCGAAGGTGTTCTTTTTCTCCCTCTAACAAACCTAATTTGTAAGCAGCTTCAAGAGTCGCTAGCGCATTTTTATTCTGGTTGAGCTCCATATAAACCCCAGATAGTTGCATCCAATAACGTTTTTTCTTTGGATACTTATTCGTTAAGGTTTTCAGGACACTCGCAACACTTTTGTATTGCTTTAATTCGTAATGGGATGAAACTAGCAATAAGTACCACGATTCATTCGGCGATTTCGTCATTGAGATCGCTTTTTTTGTAGGTGCAATTGCGTTTCTATAATTTCCCATTTGAACATAAGCACTTGCCAGTGTGATGTAAGCATGCGCGGGTGGTTTTTCTTTGGTCGTTTTAGCAACTTTAAACCATGTATTCATGGTGTTGACCGAGTTTTTGTATTGCTCTTCTGCTAAATATAACTGTGCCAAGCTATAACGAACTTGTTGTGCCACCGGTACTGGTAGCGCATCCATTTTCAATGCGTCAGCAAAATATTTGGCAGCCTTCGGGTAATTATCTTTTAAAGAGTAAAGAAACCCCATTTGTTGCAATAACACGGCACGGTCATACTTCTTCTTATTTGAACTACTTAACGATTTATTTAGTTTGCTAATGGCCTCGTTGTACTTTTCCTCTGCAATGAGTTCTTGAACTTTGTTCACAGTACGAAAAGTACGATCTGAAAGTTGCGGGTTCTCATTGGCTACTGCGGGTGCAGAGAGCACACCCGCAGCAAGCGTGAGAGAAGCCAGCATGTGTTTTATTGATTTCATCATGTTTGACTCCTTAATTGGTTGAGAACTCGATCTCTTGAGACATCTTCGCACTCGCTGGTTTACCATCAACCATTTTGGGCTTAAAGGTCCATTTAGAAACAGTTTTTTTCGCAGCTTTGCCTAAGCCAAGCTTACGAGGTGTTTCTTTGAGAACTTTTACGTTTTCAACCGCGCCGCGCTCATTAACCACAAACTCGAGTAACACGACCCCTTTTTCAAGCCCTGAACGTGCAGCCTTTCGAGGCATTTGAGGCTGAAATGTTGCTAGTGGAATTGGACCATTGTTACCACCAACCGCTTGTGCACCACCGCCTTGAGAATAATGCCCTAGCACGGAACCACCAGTTACATTAACGGGTAAATTTAACTGTGGCGTGTCCATTGGCATTTGTTCCATCACCGGTTTTACCGTTGCCGTTACCTTCATTTCTGGTGGCGGTGGCGGGCGTTTTGGTGGTGGCGGAGGTTTTGGCAATTCGCGTTTCTTCTCCTGTATTTTTTCATTTTGTTTAACGTGGATGAAGTCAACCATACGAAGATCTTCATCCGACGTCAGCTCGTGGCGCTCTTTATTTACTAGCTTGTCCATCCCCCAGAACAACCCGAGGGAGACAACGAGCGCCAGTGCAATAGAGACCAAATACCGCATAGGCTTAATCCTTATTCGTTGCGGCAATGGAGATATTTTCAACACCTGCCATTTTTATTTGATCCATGACTTTTACAACCACGCCAGCATTGGCTTCTTGATCGGCTTGAATGACTACCGCTCCATCAGGGCTTTCAGCACGTAGACGTTCAATATTGGCTCGCACTGCATCAACTTCAATACGGCGTTTATCGACCCAAACATCACCTGCGGCACCAACGGCAACCATGATGTTACCTTTCTTAACCACTTGCGCGGAATTTGCACTTGGTCGACTGACTTCGATACCCGCTTCTTTTACAAACGATGTTGTAACGATAAAGAAAATCAACATGATAAATACGATGTCGAGCATGGGTGTCATATCGATAGCTGCTTCATCGCTGCTATCACTGCTATAGCGTCTTTTCATGACCTATACCTCTCAATCCTTTGAATTTAGGCAATATGCTTAAGTTGGTCTTCTAGCTTCTGTGTCGTCATTTTTGCTTGATGATCAAGGCGGGTACTAAAAAATAGTCCAGATAACGATGCCACCATGCCAGCAAGTGTTGGGATTGTTGCTTTTGAAATACCCGATGCCATAGCACGAGGACTCCCGGTTCCAACGACGGCCAAAATATCAAAAACTTGGATCATACCAACTACCGTCCCGAGTAAACCGAGTAGTGGGCAGAGTGCTATCAATACTTTGATAACGGGTAAGCCACGTTTATTTTCAATATCTTGTTTCGATATAATTTCTTGACGAATAGCTTTTGCATTCCAACTGTTGTGATCTTTTCTTGTCATCCAATTGTTAAGTGCACTTTTCGCGGCTTTGGGTGCAACAGCGATGAAGTAAAACCAACGTTCAAGGAGAACAATCCAAAGCATAAAACTGAGTATAAAGATGGCGATGAGGACATCACCACCCATACCTAGAAAGCGTCTTATTGACTCCAGTTCTTCAATTAACCACCACATAACGCCTCCTTAATCTTGGGCTTTGTGTAGCTTTTCCTGGTAACGAGCGATAAAGCCTGCACTCTGCTCTTCAAGTGTTTGGATCAAGCGACGGCTCTTACTGTGTACCAAGGTGTATAGGAACAGGAGTGGGATTGCGACAACCAGACCTAACATTGTGGTTACTAGGGCTTCAGAAATACCGCCAGCCATCAGTTTTGGATCGCCTGTACCAAATAGCGTGATAGCTTGGAAAGTACCAATCATACCCATTACGGTACCCAGTAGGCCAAGTAGTGGGGCGACAGAGGCGAACAATTTAATTGAGCCAACAAAGCGTTCGATACGAGGTGCGTTTCGTAGAATGATTTCATCCAACTTGGCTTCAAGATCTTCAAGGTTGTCACCTTTGTGATCTTGGTAGGCTTCAATCACCTCACCTAATGGGTTATTTTTCAGCGGCGTGTCTGATTTTTCTTGTTTACGCATTTTGTTGCCAATAATCAGTAGTCGTAGGTAACAAACTAGCGCAATTAATGCACCAATCGCACCCATACCAAGGATGACATAACCAACAATTCCACCTTGCTCTACTCGTTCTTTAACAGTTGGGCTTTGTACCAGTAGTGAAAGAATGACACCACGAGATGGGTCAATGAAAAGTGGTTGGTAAGTGTCTTTATTGGCCTCGAAACCTGATACTAATGTCGTAATATTGTTAGCAGGTTGGCGCGATAGCTCTTCAAATTTCTGTGTTTCAGGTACGTATGTAACATACTTACCGTCAGCAATAGCATTGAACTCACCAAGCAGTGTTACGTCAGTCGTTGCTTCTTTACCTTCGCCATACACTACGGTTGCCGGTGTCGTAGACGTTTCGCCTGATACAATGATTTGCTGTAAAATAGTGTGCCAAAAAGACTCTAGCTCTTCAGTTGAAGGTAGCTCTTTACTCTCAGCTAATTTTGTCAGTAAAGCATCGCGCTCAGGAAACTGAACTGCATTTTGTGACGCGTGAAAGAGTCCTTTAAATTCACCCGCATATTGGCGAACAACACCAAACATTTCACCTAAGGTACCAGAGCGCACGCGCAGGGTTTCTGTTAACTCTGTTAATTGTTTGTCGTTGTCATCAAAAGTGGCTTTTAATTGATCACCTTGCTCGGTTGCTGCTTGTAATTTTGCTTTTGCTTGTTGTAATAATGCGGCCTGTTTATTTTTATCTGAAAGAAACTCAGCTTCACGGGCTTTGTTTTCTTTTGACTCAACAATACTTTCAGACTTAACACTTTTTAGAAGCTCATTAAGATTTTTAGGTGCTTCAGCTTGTGCGCTTGAGACCATAAAAAGGCTGGCGAGTAAAACTGCTGCTAATGATTTGAATCCTTTCATTATTTATCCTCCCCAGTGAATACAGGTAGCTTAATCAGTGCTGGTGGTGCTTGTTTCTTAGCAATTCGAATACCTTGTTGAACAGCAATGCGGTAACTCTCTGGCAGAGTTTCCCATTTGCCCGATTGTTGATTCCACATCCCTGTTTCTCCACCATCTGGTGATTGATAAAGAAGGGCGGTACGACCGATGCGTAAAAAGTCATAAGTAACGGTTTCACCATCGCGATCTAAGCTTGCTTTGTAAGACTCAATCGAGCGCGAGAAGCCTTCTTCAATTTGGTATGCTTCCATCACTTTACGGAACTTTTCAGATGTAGTGACATCTGCGCGGTCCATCATTCGCTTCAATTCATTAATGCGTTTTTCACGGTTTTCTTGCTGGAATGGAAGGTCTAGAGCGATAAATTCATCGAGAGCCGTCACCATTTTTAGCGTCAACGGCACAACCTCTGTTGCTGTTTGATCTATCTGAGCAATTTGATTGTTGAGTGAATTAAGCTCTTCTTGTTGAGATAGCACCATGCGTTCAATTTGCTTGTTATAGACCGTCATACTGTCAATTTGACGAAGCAGGCCTTTGTATTCGGCTAACATCGCATCTGCACTATCAGCATATTTATCGATTTTATTTTGCGAGACTTGGGCTGATTTATCGGCTTTCGCTTGAGCTGAAATAACAGCATCTGCATTTGATGCCAAAGTTGCACCACTAAAAGTGAGCAAGGCTGCGGTGATGGCATTCACACCGAATGTTTTTAATTTCATTGATACATCCTTGTTTGTGTGGCTTGTCAGTCAGGGGGAAGGCCGGCACGATATATCGTGCCGGAAATTTATAATTTATTAGTAACTTAATCAGTTAGTTACTTTAAAATTTGAAGTTTAGGTTAGCGTAGAAGTATCGACCGCCAACATCATAGGTTGTTGTATCTGTGTTAGCAGAGATGGTATCTAGAATGAGTGGTGGCTCTTTATCAAATAAGTTATTCACACCACCAGATAGCGTAATACCATTATCAAAGGCATATGCAGCGCTTATATCGTGGTAAACAACGGTTGGAACGCTAAAGTCATATGTTTCTTTATCAGTACCTGGTAGTTCGTAATCAACACCATCAATCAGACGCGTCGTCCAGTTAGCACGCCATGCATCTTGTGCTAGACCAACATTTAGTGTTGAACGGAATTTTGAGAATAGACCTATCGAATCACTGATGAATTTACCGTTGTAATCTTCAACTGTGCCATCAGACTGAGTCAGTTCGTAGTTTAAAACGTATGTATTTTCCCAGTTTAGACTCAGTACCATAGGGTCAAAGTCATAGGCGTAACGGACATTTACATCTAGACCGTCAGTTTTCAAATTACCGACGTTAGTTAAACGCGCATCGATAGCTTTAATATCACCATTAGCAAAACGAGTGATCTTGTCACAGTACTTTCCTGACGTTGCACACTCATCAAGCATTAATTGAGGATCGATATTATCGATTAAGTTTTCTAACTCAATTTGCCAGTAGTCGACAGTGGTTGATAGTCCATCAACAAATGATGGTGAATACACTAAACCAAGAGAAGCTGTGTGGCCCTCTTCTGGTTTAAGCTCTTCATTAGAACCATAGAATACAGGGAACTGAGATCGTCCACTTGAGTCTTGACCGGTAGGATCCGTTAAGACATCCGCACTTTCTGCTGAACCACCATAAAGTTCAGCGATTGACGGTGCTTTAAATACTTCACTGTACGTGCCTCGGAACAGGACATCTTCAACTGGCTGGTACAAGAAGCTATAACCCATCGTTGTTTCCCCACCAAACGATGAGTACTTATCATGTCGAGCCGATACTTTTGCTTCAAGGTAATCAGCTAATGTGACATCTGAAAGGATAGGGATCAGTAATTCACCGTAGAAAGAGTCGACACTGTATGAACCTTCAGTTGGCGATTCTGCGTTACCACTAGCATTACCAAGCACGACCAATGCATCTGGTTGAGAGCCACCTTTTTCAGTACGCGTTTGATAACCTGCCGCAAAGGCGACGGTACCCATTTCGTGTTCAAAAAGATCGCCAGTAACATTAAAGTCGAAAATTTGTTGCTGGTTATACCCTGAATCTTGGCGAGTGAATGTCGCATAGTCTAAAGCGGCTTGGCTAACTTCACCGAATACATTCATCGGTACACAGCCGGCAATAACAGTGCCATCGCTGTCTAAACATTGACCGTTTGCTGATGCGCCGACAGCGTTAGAAACGCGATCTTTCATGAATACGTTGCTTTCAAGCTGGTTAGTTTTGGTTTTACCCCAGTTAAAGCTAGTATCCCACATCCAACCGTTAGAAAATTCACCGTCTAAAGCGAATACAAAGCGCGCTGTATCTGATTCAAATGAGCGATTTCGACCACCGGTTTCAACCATACGTCGACGCCAGTCAGTAATATCAGCACCTGTTGGATTAAACTCATTGTCAGCAGAGATTGGGCCATACCCTTGGAATGCACCAAAAATAGGTTCAGCAGCAAGAAGGTAGTTTGACTTTGAATTTGAATAAAGCGCTTCAAAACTTGCCGTCACTGGACCTAAAATGTCATTTTCAGCAACCAAGTAATTTCCTTGTGTTGCTAGGTACATACGTTCCGATGGGCGTTTTAAGTAGTTATCTGGCGCGTAGTTGTATAAATCATCGGGTGCAGAAAAATCACGCAGCGAACTGCCACCTTCTGGACCAAATGTTTTTCCATCGTAGTAACCCCATGGTGTAGCAGAACTACCACCTACGTATGTACCACCTAGACCGTCATGCATGATGTCTGTATTAGAAAACCCTCGGTCACCCGCCATGATTTTCTTTTCTTCAGAGTAGCCAGCAGAGAAAGTGATATTACCGCGATCACTTGAAGAACCTGCAAGTAAACTAACATCAGTGACTTGACCATCACCTTTTGAGGTTGCCCCTTGCTTTACATTAACTTCAAAGCCTTCGTAGTCTTGCTTAGTGATAATGTTAACAACACCAGCAACAGCATCAGAACCGTAAACAGACGATGCACCATTTTTTAGCACTTCGATACGTTCAACCATCGCGGTTGGGATCATATTAAGGTCAACAGAAGCATTTGCACCTGTACCACCATTTACCATACGACGACCGTTAACAAGAACTAAAGTACGTTTAGCTTCTAGTCCTCTTAGGTTAACTGTTGCTGCACCATTACTACCATTGTTGACAGAAGAGCTCTGAACTGTGCCACCAACTCCTGGTATTTGGTTTAAGACATCGCCAAGTGAAACTAATCCCGTATTTTCAATATAATCAGAGGAAAGTACTTGAACCGGTTCCGCTTCTTCCATATCAACACGAGAAATACGTGAACCCGTTACTTTCATTTTTTGAAGCTTTTCAACTTCTTCTTCGGCATAGGCGACCATAGGGGCTACGCTCAATGAGCCTAGCGCTAGGCTGACGGCAACCGACAACGCTGTATTTTTTTTATACATCCATGCGCTCCATTATCTTCCTAGGTATAAATTATTTTTCTGTTAACTGGTTGTTAACGTTATTAATGGTATAACCGAAGCGAAAATATGAAGTCAAACCAGTAGGATGAATTATTCACCAAACGATAAAACGGTATAAAATTCATGTTTTTTATTTTATTTGGTGTTTAATTCTAATTACTGGGTAATCAGCTGGCTTTTAGTGCTATTTTATTTGCCTGAATGTGGTTATTTTAATATTGACTCAATATCCTTCTATATCAAGTAAAGCCAGTTAAATGAACTGCTTTTTATTTTTTAGGTAGCACAAGTTACCAATATTGGCTAAATGATTATTTATGCATTTGTTAGTTAGTTGATTCTTAGCGAGAGGATCTGTTGTTGCCGGAATAATAGGGCTGTGGTTAGACCACTCTTTAGGTTAATGCTCTATGTGACCGATTAAGGAATAAGAATAAATGCATAAAAATGCAATATTTTTGTAATATTCACAAGGGAAGAAGTGCCTAATCCTGAATGTAAATGGATTAAATAGCAGATAAATGTTGTTTTTTTGTTTCCATTTTGTGTTTTGTGCTTTTCGGGGCATTTATGGCACAAGATTATAGCGTTGGGTTGAAGCTATTCGTAATTCATTGTATTTATGTTGGATATTTATAGTAAGACATGCTGTTGGTGAGTGATGTTGCTTGTTCAGGATGAACCAGTGCATTAAATGTGAAGTTACTAAAATGTAAATTATTATCGCTGGTATATCATCACCAGCATGAATTAACAGGGAGTCAGTTAAGACATGTTTTCGTACTTTTTACGCCGAATGGCGCTTGTGATCCCTACTTTTCTTGGTATTACGGTTTTAATTTTTGCTATTACTCGCTTTGTGCCAGGAGGTCCTGTCGAGCGTATGTTGGCAAATATGCAAGCACAAGGTGATGGTGGTGCAGCTATGTCTTCTGCTGGCGGAAATTCTGCTTTATCGGAAGAGCAAATGGCTGAACTTAATGCGTTTTATGGGCTAGATAAACCCGTGATGGAAGCGTATTCAGAATGGTTGTTTCGCCTCGTGCAGTTAGACTTAGGTGAGTCTACCCGATATTACGAACCAGTTTCTGAAATGATTGCAGAGCGATTACCTGTTTCATTATTTTATGGCGGTATGACGTTCTTTATTAGTTACTTTATTTCTATTCCTCTTGGCTACTACAAAGCACTGAAACATGGTTCGGTGTTTGATTCCTCCTCTTCTATTCTCATCTTCGTCGGCTATGCCTTACCCGGTTATGTTGTTGGTGTACTACTCATCACTTTATTTAGTTATCACTTGGAATGGACACCAATGGGGGGCTTTGTTAGTGATGACTATGAAGATTATGAAACCTTTTTCGAGCGTTTTAAAGACATCATGTGGCACGCGATTCTACCATTAATTTGTTATTTGATTGGTGATTTTGCAACGTTAACGATGACGATGAAAAATAATCTAATGGAGAATTTGTCGTCAGATTATATCCGAACAGCGATCGCGAAAGGATTACCTTTTAAGCGTGCGGTAAGAAAGCATGCTTTACGCAACAGTTTAATTCCGATTGCGAGTCACTTTGGTAATTCCTTATTATTTTTTATGACGGGATCTTTTCTTATTGAAGTTATTTTCAATATTGATGGTATTGGTTTATTAGGCTACGAGTCGATCATGGAGCGTGATTACCCCGTCGTTATGGGGATTGTTGCTGTTAATGCTGCAATGTTATTGGTTGGAAATATCTTGTCAGATATCTGTGTTGCTTTGGTCGACCCTCGCGTGAAGTTTGGAGCCTAATATGTTGAAAATTAATCCATTAACACAAAAGAAGATCAAACGTTTTAAAGAGATTAAACGAGGTTATTGGTCATTCATTATTTTAGCAGTATTACTCACGCTGTCATTATTTGCCGAGCTACTCATTAACAATAAAGCGCTGATCGTGAAATACAATGGGAATTATAGTTTCCCTGTGTTTTCCGATGTACGACTGGGTCAGGACTTTGGTCAAGGTACAGCAAGTGAGGCGGATTACCGTTTACTTCAAAAAACGTTTGAAGAAGAGGGCGGAGACAATTTTGTCATTATGCCTTTAGTACCATGGAATGCCTATGAGCAGGACTTTTCCGGCGACTATCCGCCAAACCCACCAAACTTCGAGAATAAACACTATTTAGGTACTGACATTATTGGTCGAGATATCTTAGCGCGTTTGGTATACGGCTTTCGTATCGCTATGGGATTTGCATTATTAACCATGGCCATTTCTTATGCGATTGGCACTGCAGTAGGATGCGCGATGGGTTTTTTTGGTGGAAAGTTCGATTTATTCGTCCAACGTTTAATTGAAATCTGGTCAATGGTGCCTTTCCTTTATGTGATTATGATTTTAGTTTCGATCACTCAGCCAACCTTTACTTTGTTTGTTGCCATCAACGTTTTATTTGGTTGGATGGGGATGACCTGGTATATGCGTACCATGACTTATAAAGAGTCTGCACGTGAATATGTTATGGCAGCTAAAGCTTTAGGCGCTTCAACGGGTAGGATTTTATTTAACCACATACTACCTAATACGATGGTAATGATCGTGACATTAGCTCCGTTTACCATTGCGGCAAACATCACCGCGTTAACGGCATTAGATTATTTAGGGTTAGGTTTAATGCCCCCAACCCCAAGCTGGGGAGAGTTACTACAGCAAGGAAAATCTAACCTTGACTCTCCATGGATTGTGACCTCAGTTGTAACATCAATCGTGTTGGTGTTAGTGATGGTTACCTTTATTGGCGAAGCCATTCGTGCCGCTTTTGACCCAAAACGATTTACTCGTTACGTTTAGTCGCATAGCGAAACAAGGATGTTATATGAAAAATAATAAATACAGTGCGCTTACTTTGATAGCGCTTTCAATGGCAGCAATCAGTCCCAATACATTTGCGGCTCAGTTACCGTCGGATATGACATGGGTAACTAATCTTGATGAGCCTTTATTTGCCTCTCCAGATGCTCAGCGTGGCGGTACATACCGTACGTTTATGCGTAGCTTCCCTCAAACTTTACGTAGTGTTGGGCCTGATGCTAACTCAGGACTTCGCCAATATTTTATGGATGAAGCACCAAAGTTAGTCCAACTTCATCCGACCACTGGTGAGTGGATCCCGCAATTAGCAACTGAATGGGCATTTGGTGATGATCATAAATCGGTGTATTTCAAACTAGATCCTAATGCACGTTGGAGTGACGGAAAAAAAGTAACAGCAGAGGATTACCTCTTCATGCTTAAGTACTACCGTTCGAAAGATATCATTGACCCTTGGTATAATGATTTTTTTATCAACCATATAGAAAATGTTGAAAAAATTGATGATTACACCATTGTTATTACCTCAAAAGTAGCGAAGAGTGATGATGAATTACTTTACATGTTGTCTCTTCCAAGTAATGGTGTACAGCCCCGTCCGGCTCATTATTTTGCATCAGTAAAGGATGAAAATAATGATGGTATGGACGATAACTTTGTTCGTAAATACAACTTTAAGACAGAGCCAACAACAGGGCCTTATTACGTAGATAAAGTTAAAAAAGGGAAAAGCATTACCTTTAAACATGTCGGTGATGAGTGGTGGGGATACAACAATCGCTATTATAAAAATCGTTATAACGTCGATAAGATCCGTATTAAAGTGATCCGCGATCAAGATATTGCTAAAAAACACTTCGAAAAAGGGGATTTAGACTCATTCATTCTTGCTCAGCCTGAATTATGGCATGAAAAGTCTAATACAAAAGCTTATCAAAATGGTTACGTCCATAAGTTATGGGGTTACAACGAAGCGGTTCAGGGCGCTGGTGGGTTGTGGATGAATACTGCGAAGCCTTTACTGGATGATTTGAATATCCGTAAGGGAATTACCTATGCAACCGACTATGATGGTTTGATCAAAAATGTATTACGTGGTGATTACCTTCGTAAGCCGCATGGTCTAGGTACGGGGCATGGTGGTTTCGACAGTCCTACCCGAACTCCACCGACGTTTGAACCAGAAAAAGCCATTATTTACTTTGAAAAGGCCGGTTTTTCAACAGTAGGTGCTGATGGCATTCGTATGAATGATGAAGGTCAACGTTTGTCGTTTGCTGTTACTTATAGTCGCCCAGCACGAACGCCTCGTCTCGCATATTTAAAAGAGCAGGCAAAACAGGCAGGGTTAGAGTTAACACTGAATCTAATTGATGGTTCATCTGCGTTCAAATATATCTTAGAAAAGAAACATGAATTGGCTTATCTGACGATGGGGGGCGGTAAAATTCCTGCTTACTGGGAATATTTACACTCGGTAAACGCAAAGCCTCAAACCAATAACCATACTAATTATCGTTCTCCTGAAATGGATAAAAAGATCGCTGCCTTTATTGCCGAATTTGATACTAAGAAAAAACAAAGTATTTCCCATGATATTCAGAAAATGGTTTCAGATGCCTATGTAATAGTACCGGGCTACATGGCTCCTTTCACACGTGAAGCTTATTGGCGTTGGATGCAATTCCCTTCGCCAGTCATGACGAAAGATACGGATTATGTTTTCTCTAATGGTGGGTATCTAACATTGGGAACATTCTGGATTAATTCTGATGTGAAAAAAGAAACCAAAACAGCAATGAAAAAAGGGGAATCTTTTGATCCTGTAGTCATTATCGATGATAGCTATAAGCCATAACGTAGGAGTGAATGATGCAAGATGAGATCATTTTAAGCGTACGTGATTTAGAGACTGAGTTCTCGACAGATGATGGCGTGGTAAAAATTCTTCATGGCGTGAATTTTGATGTTTATAAAGGCCGAACGCTAGGGTTAGTTGGAGAATCTGGTTGCGGTAAAAGTGTCACTTCTATGTCCATAATGGGTTTATTACCCAAACCGTATGGGCAAATAACCAACGGCCAGATCTTGTACCGTGGTACTGATTTGGTCACTTTGCCGGCAGAAGAAATGTATGCCATGCGTGGCAATAAAATCTCGATCATCTTTCAAGATCCAATGACGGCGTTAAATCCTGTTCATACCATTGGACGACAGCTCAATGAAGTGTTGGAACTGCATCGTCCTGATCTCGATAAATCGCAGCGGACTGCCTATTCAGTTGAAATGCTAAATAAGGTAAAGATCCCTTATCCAGAAAAACGTTTTAACGAGTATCCACATAATTTATCTGGAGGGATGCGCCAGCGAGTCATGATAGCCATGGCGCTGGCTTGTAAACCTGACATACTTATTTGTGATGAGCCGACAACCGCACTCGATGTAACGGTACAAGCGTCTATTCTTGAATTAATGAATGAACTTCAAGAAGAAACGGGTATGGCCATGATTTTTATTACGCATGACTTAGGTGTTGTGGCTGAGATTTGTGATGAAGTTGCTGTTATGTATGGGGGAAAGGTTGTCGAATATGCCGAGATATTTGATCTATTTGATAACCCTCAACACCCTTATACCGAACGCTTAATGGGATTGATGCCAAGTCTGGATAGTGAGCCCAAACAACCGATAGAAATCAAACCGATTGATATCACCTTGTTTCCAGAGTTTAAGGGTTAAGCCAGCGTTCATAGTCTAATATTAAGGTGATGTTATGTCAGAGATTTTAAGGATTGAAAACCTCAAGCAGCACTTTGTTTCAGGTAAAGGTATTTTCAAAAAAGGCTACACTATAAAAGCGGTAGATGGCGTTTCCTTTTCAGTTTCACAGGGTGAAACACTTGGCCTTGTAGGGGAGTCAGGTTGTGGGAAAAGTACATTAGGTCGAACTATCCTCAAGTTGTTTGAACCGACAGAAGGACGAATTTTTTTTGAAGGTAAAGACATTACTGATCTATCTACTAAGGCAATGAGACCGCTTCGAAAAGACATGCAGATTGTCTTTCAAGATCCAATGGAATCACTAAACCAGCGCCATACCATTGGCATGATCTTAGAAGAGCCTTTTGTTATCCATAAAATAGGAACACCTGAAGAGCGAAAAAAGTGGGTTAAAGAATTGCTGATTAAAGTGGGGTTACCGGAATCTTCAGTTAATCGCTATCCTCATGAATTTTCTGGTGGTCAGCGTCAACGCATTGGCATTGCAAGAGCGATAGCACTCAAACCTAAATTACTCATTTGTGATGAATCCGTGTCAGCTCTTGATGTATCAGTACAGGCGCAGATTTTAAATTTATTGTTGCAGTTACAAAAAGAGATGAATCTAGCCATGATCTTTATCTCTCACGATTTATCCGTTGTTAAACATATATCAGATAACCTTGTCGTGATGTATTTCGGAAAAGTTGTTGAAATGGGGAAAGCAAAAGATATTTATGCGAATCCTCAGGCTGATTACACCAAAACGTTACTATCAGCGATTCCAATCACCCATCCAAAATACAGGAAAAGAAAAAGGCATAACGAAAAAAAAGCTGACGTCGCTTAATCGTTATGATGTCGAATAAAGTGTGATTGAAAGCAATGCTCAAGGATGAACGATGATTAGACAGATTTTAACTGCCACAGCAGTCTTATTACCTACTTTATCGTGGGCGGAGTTACCTTCAAACGTTGAGTGGATTACAAATAATAACGAGCCTCTTTTTGCGTCATCTGATGCAAAATTCGGAGGGACGTTGCGCACCCATATCTCTAGTTTTCCGCAAACATTTCGAACCGTAGGACCTGATGGTAACGGTGAGTTTCGTGTTTGGCTATTAGATGGGCAACCGCAATTACTTCAGCGCCACCCTGACACACAAAAATATATTCCTGATCTTGCAACGCATTGGGCCTTTGGTGAAGACAAAAAGACTATTTATGTAAAGTTAAATCCAGCAGCCAAATGGTCAGATGGGAAGCCTCTCAAAGCATCTGATTATATTTACATGCTAACGTTTTATCTTTCAAAAGATATTGTCGATCCTTGGTACAACACATTTTATTCTGAATATTTTGAACGTATCACTGCGCTGGATGAGCATACTTTGGAGATTGTTTTCGCAACTGAAAAAGATGAAGCCGATCTGCTATATGGTATTCATCGCTTAAAGCCTCGACCTGAACATTTTTATACGCCAACCAAAGATGAAAATAACGATGGTGTTGATGATAACTTCGTGCGCCGTTTTAACTTTAAAGCGGAACCGACACTGGGTGCTTATCATGTAGGTAAGATCAAAAAAGGTAAATCCATTACCATGGAGCATGTTGGTGAAGACTGGTGGGGATACGGTAATCGCTATTATAAAGGCCGATATAATGTAGAAAAAATCAGGATCAAAGTCATTCGTGATAGCGATATTGCCTTTAAGCACTTTCAAAAAGGTGACCTAGATATATTTTATTTAGGACGTCCTGAGCTATGGCATGAAAAGTCAGATACCAAGCCTTTTAAAAATGGCTATATTCATAAATTTTGGGGATACAGCGAGCCTGAACTTGGGGCTGGAAGTTTTTGGTTAAATACCGATAAACCCATGCTTGATAATATCCACGTTCGTACTGGTATTGCATATGCTTTAGATATTGATGGATTAAATAAAAACGTATTGCGTGGTGATTTTGTACGTAAACCTCATGGATTAGGGGTCGGGCAGGGTAACTTTAGTAATCAAGAGCTAAAACCATTACCTTTTGAACCAAACAAAGCGATCGCAGAATTTGAAAAAGCTGGGTTTACAACTATTGGCTCTGATGGCATTCGTCTCAATGACCAAAAGCAAAGGTTGAGTTTTGCTTTTACCTATAGCCACCAAGTGGTAACCCCTCGTTTGGCTTATTTGAAAGAACAAGCAAAATTAGCTGGGCTAGAAATTAAAATGAATTTAATTGATGGCTCTTCTGCATTTAAGTATGCGTTAGAGAAAAAACATGATGTGTCTTTCCATTCAATGGGAACAGCACCGCAACCTCAATATTGGGAGTATTTTCATAGTGCTAATGCAGGGAAAGTCCAAAATAATAACTTTACTAATTTTAGTACTCCTGAATTGGATCAGTTAATTATGAACTTTCGTAATGCGCTATCAACTCAAGATAAAGAAAGGTACTCCCGTCAGATACAAGCCGTTGTTCACGATGCAACAGTAGTAATACCTGGATTAATGGCTCCCTATACACGCGAAGCGTACTGGCGTTGGATGAAATATCCAGAACAGCCAATGCAGAAAAAAACACAAATGTTATTTACGCATGGTGGCCTACGCGATTTAGGCGTGTATTGGATCGACAATGACGTAAAAAAAGAAACGAAATCAGCAGTTAAAAAAGATCATAGTTTCGGTTCTAAAACCGTAATCGATGACAAATATAAGCCAAATTAAACGTATTTAAGGTTCGTAGGATAAATAAAAGCACGTATTACACTACGTGCTTTTTTGTTTTTTATACGAATTAATATTTTTTTGGTTGAATGTTGACCAGTCGCGTATTTTTTTTATTTCAGGGGCTTGTCAGGACATAAAATCTCCCTATAATGCGACCTCACTGACACGGAGCAAGCCATTGGCTAGCAACCAAATCAGTATTGTTCTTTAATAATTTGACCATGCAATCTGTGTGGGCACTCGTTGAAAAGTTAAGTCGAAAGATTTATCAATGATACTAGTGACCAATTGATACGTAAGTATCAGCACAGTCAATTCATTCATCATTTTATGATGAAT
>NZ_PYNV01000018.1:0-95598 GCF_003026095.1 Photobacterium sp. GB-72
ATCAATCTGTTACCGCTCGACTTGCATGTGTTAGGCCTGCCGCCAGCGTTCAATCTGAGCCATGATCAAACTCTTCAATTAAAGTTTTTGTGGTCTTTCGACCGGCTCAATGAATACTGTTAAAATACCGCTAACTAGAAGCTAGTTAGGATATTTGAATTGACTGTGCCAAATAACCGAAGTTATTTGTATTGGTCACTAGTATCATTGATAAATCTTTCGACTTAACTTTTCAACGAGTGCCCACACAGATTGCATGGTCAAATTGTTAAAGAACGTTGACTCAATACTTAATATTGGTCAGGGATGCGTATTGTACTCAGCCCTTAACTGTAGTCAAGAAGAAATTCTAACTTTAAACTTTCTTATTAACTACCCTTGGCAAAACCAAAGATTTAATCGTTATTCGATATTAATAATTCAAAAAGTTTGAACTCGATCATTTGTTTGTTCGTGTTCCCTTTCGATGGAGCGGCATTATAGAGACTTCGATCACTCTGACAAGTCTTTTTTGAAAAAAATAATGTATTTGCTCGTTATTTCATCTACTGTGGTTGATACGCTTGTAATTACAACATTTGATGAACTGATGGTTCACTCGCTAGTAATTACAACTCAATGAAAGTAATATCATTGTGAGTTCGATGTTAAAAGAAACATTACGCATTCTTCCTTCCATTTTGACGATGTAGTTTAATTAAATATGAAATCAAATAATCCAACCATAATAACCGCTCTAGCTATTGCTATTATCGGTGCATTAATTCTTAGCCTTATTCCTACTCTTCATTCTTCTATTAGCTTTGCTTTAGGTGCAATTGCTGTCGGTGCTGCACTTTACTTCATGCAAAAACCTAAAGAAGTGACCCCTGTCGATAATACTGAAACCTCTCAAAGCAGCAAAACCCTTTATGTTGGTAACCTTCCTTATCGCGCTAATGAGACTGATGTTAAAAATCTATTCGCTGAGCATGGCGATGTTTTTGCTGTACGCCTAATGAAGGATAAACGTACAGGCAAGCGCAGAGGCTTTGGCTTTGTTGTAATGAGTAGCTTAGATGCAGATAGTGCTATCGAGCAATTAAACAATAAAGAATACGGTCAACGTACGTTAAAAGTACGTGAAGCTAATGAGCCTAAAAACGCAGATACGGATATTGTAGAGACTGAATAGTACCCAGCTCTATTTGACGTAAACTTTTATTCAGCGCCGCTACACTTTGTGTAGCGGCGCTGCTATATGTAAGGTTATTTATTTTATTATGGGGTTGTTTTTCTTGTGCAGATAATCCTAACAAGGACGATACGCGTAGCGCTATCGCTTTACCGGAATCCACAACATTCACTTCATTATTAAGAACAGCTTTTATTTCTTCTTTAATTAATGGGAAATGTGTACAACCTAAAATAATGCTATCTACTTGCTGTTGCCATGGCGCTAAAATCTCACTGAGTTCATGAAGAGAAATAGATTCACCACGTAGCTTTTGCTCAGCCATTTCTACTAATCGGGTTGAACCAATCATTTTAACTTCGCAATCACTAGCAAATTGGTTAATTAACTGATGCGTATATTCACGCTTAACCGTTGCAGGCGTTGCTAATAAGCCAATGACTTTGGTATTACTTAACTTCGCGGCAGGTTTAATCGCTGGAACAACGCCTACAATAGGAATGTTAAGATTTTGGCGCAGGGTCGGTAATACAATTGTACTTGCGGTATTACACGCAATAACAACTAAGTCTGCTTGATATTGCTCAACTAATGTCGAGACAATATGATTGGTACGCTCAATAAGTATATTATCGGGTAACTCACCATACGGGAAGGCGGCGTTATCGAAGGCATAGATATATTGCACTTGCGGTAAAAGATCGTAGATTTCTTTATAAACAGATAAACCACCTACACCAGAATCAAAAATAACAATCTTTTTCACTCGTACCATACCTAATAAACATTACTCACCTTATGATACTGCGATCTTCAGTTCTCGCAAACAGCCCAGTTAGCTAACTGATACCGCTGATAATAAAATCGTTCAGTTCTCTCTATATTTTCCATGTAATATCTAGAGATCGTTGGAAAAACTGATCATCAACCACAAAGGTTAGTACTGAATCTTCCCGTTATGTACAAGCTTTATTAAAAAGGCCGCTATATTAGCGGCCTTAATCTTGCGTTTTCGATTAGAATTGGTAGTTAATACTGGTGTAATAAGTACGGCCAGGCATTTGATAACCACCAGCAGTCTCATAATCTTCATTTAGAAGGTTCGCTACTCGCCCTTTTAAGGCAAGTTTTGGCTGTAGCCAATATGTTAATGCCAAGTCCCAAGTATCGTAAGCCGGTAACTCACCCGTTGGACCATATTGATCTGGACGTTTGCCATGGTATTGATACGTTAGTGCGCTATCGAGATCACCAACACTTGCTGTACCTACCCACTTAAACGAGAATTTCTCGCGGCGATCTAAACGCTGCCCTTGGCTATTACGGGGATCTTTAAAGTCAAAGTTGAGCTGGTGAGATAAAAAGCCCGTATCAAAGTCTGCTTCAACTTCAATACCTTTGATTTTGCTTTTTCCTGATTCGTTATAATACTTCCAAGACGTGTTATTAAAACCAATAAGGTTATCAATCTCCATGCGATAACCTGTAACAGCTAAATCAATCACGTTGTAGTTAGCTTCAATAGCCACTTCCGCATTTTTTGATTTCTCAGGGTTTAGTGTTTCAGTGCCGTAAAATGGTGAATATAGTTGGAATAAATTCGGCGCTTTGAATGCACTGCCGTAAGATGTACGTAGTTGCACTTCATCAGTGATATACCAACCACCAGCCACGTTATAAGTAAACTGAGAACCATACTGCTGGTTATCGTCTAAACGTAAGCTAGATTCTAATGAAAAATCATTAACATTCACTAAACCAATACCATAAATACCCGTATTGTTTCTGCTAACGGCATCTGAAGATAGCTTGTCTTGCCATGACTCTTTACGCCAATCAACACCACCGACTAATTGTAGATTGTCGTTAACGGTAAAATGGTTATTCCACTGTAGATTGCGTTGAGTGAATTTCTCATCCTGACTGGCAACAACAGGCGTCGTGGTCGCCGCTTTATTGTAATCGTAATTCGTTTGATGTTGGTAATCTGCAATTAACTTAGATTGGTAACGCCCTAAATCTAAATCCAATCCTGCGCTATAGTCAAATAACTCAGGCTCTGACTGCATATATTGATGTACTGGTTCACCAGAAAAGAAATCAACGAATGAGCTGTCATACTGGTACTGATTTTTATACCAACGTGTAGATACAAACCCTTTTAAGGTATCGCTAAAACGTTGATGATAAGCAATCATGGCATTACGACTAGCAAAGCCATGTTTATCACCATCATTTAATCCAGGCTGTGGCTTAACGTTATAGCCTTCATCATCTTCATAACCTACAGCAAGTTGCAGCAAACCATTTTCACCAACTTTATACGCGCCTGATGCACTCGCCTCTTGATAGTTATGACTACCAATACCTACATTCAGCTTCGTTTTTGATGGTGAATCAACATCAGCCAATGTAATGATATTGATTACACCACCAATCGCTTCTGAACCATAGATTGCAGCACGAGCGCCGCGAGTAAATTCAATGCGCTCAACTTGAGTCAAAGGAACTTGGTTAAAATCAACCGCACCTTTTGCTGCTCGTGCCATACGAATACCATCAACGAGAACGAGTACCTGATCGGAATTAGTACCACGTACCATAATACTGGCTAGCTGGCCGCGCCCACCATTTTGCGTCACCTGCACACCCGGTAATAAACTAATCACTTCTGTGAGTGTTTTGGCTTGTATCTTATCGATATCTTGGCGGGTCACGACATTAAATGGCGCAAGTACTGAAGTCACAGGTTGTTCAAAACGGTTGGCAGTGACGACCATCACATCATCGGTTTGGGTGTTATCTTCTGCTGCTATTATAGAAAAAGAAGGGAAATACACCGACGTGACCGCCAGCGCTAAAAGTGTTTTTTTCATTTGAGGATCCTAAGTCGCGTATATAACAAAGCAAAAGTGCTTTACCGCTGGTTGGTATTCGGACTTAAGAGCATGACCTGAAGAAGGTCGCCTAGGCATCAACTTCCCATCTCAACAATACATCATTCCATATCTATTGATTGATCATATTGTTAAAACAGTGTTTGGAATACATCCGTGTGCGTTCGTTCTCTATTACCGCTGCGCGTCAGTTACGGATTTTCACCGTATTCCCGTACCATCCCATGGTTAACCAGCGCAGTGCAGATGCTAGTGATGTATCGCTTTTATGTCTAGTTTTGTTTGCTATTAGTTATAAATAAATTACGCAATAAAAGACTTTTTCTCGGCGTAACACTGGACATCACTGTGCAATGCAATAAAATCTGCGCTCTTATTTTGAGCAGTCGAGGCATACACTATGACATCCACCATCCTTAACACCGCTGATTATCAGCAACAGTTGGATGAAAAGGCAGAGCGTATTCAAAACATTTGTGCTGATTTTGATACCCCTGAACTCGAGGTGTTTGCCTCTCCTGCAGAGCATTACCGTATGCGTGCAGAATTCCGTGTTTGGCATGAGGGTGAAGATCTTTTCTATATCATGTTTAACCAAGAAACACGTGAAAAATACCGCGTTGATCAATTTCCTGCGGCAAGCCGTCTGATCAATGATTTGATGCCGATGCTGGTTGATGCGATCAAACCCATTAAAGCGCTACGTCATAAATTATTCCAAGTCGATTTCTTATCAACCCTTAGTGGGGAAATCCTTGTTTCTATGCTTTACCACCGCCAACTTGATAATGAGTGGACAGCAGAAGCTAAGCAGCTAAAACAGCGTCTAAATGATGAAGGTTTTAAGCTAAATCTTATCGGCCGTGCTCGTAAGATGAAAATCGTACTGGATCAAGACTATGTTATCGAACAATTAAAAGTGCACGATCGCACCCTAACCTATAAGCAAGTTGAAAACAGCTTTACCCAACCGAATGGTGAAGTTGCACAAAAGATGCTTGAATGGGCTGTTGACTGCACTCAAGACAGCGAGGGTGATTTGCTTGAACTTTACTGTGGTAACGGTAACTTTTCACTGGCACTAGCACAAAACTTCGAACGCGTATTAGCAACAGAATTAGCAAAACCATCTGTAGATTCTGCGCAATACAACATTGCGGTTAATAACATTAATAACGTACAAATCATTCGCATGTCTGCAGAAGATTTTACTGATGCAATGGAAGGTAAGCGTGAGTTCCGCCGCTTAAAAGATCAAAATGTGGATCTTCAAAGCTACAACTGCAATACGATCTTTGTCGATCCTCCACGATCGGGGATGGATGAGGGAACCTGCCGTATGGTGCAAGGTTATGAGCGTATCATGTACATCTCTTGTAACCCTGAAACACTGAAAGAGAATTTGGACATCCTGTGTGAAACACACAAAATCACACGTTTTGCCTTATTTGATCAATTCCCATATACCCATCATATGGAAGCTGGTGTATTACTTGAACGTAAATAATATTACCAAGTAGCCCGTAATAAAAAAGGCGCTGAAGGCGCCTTTTTTATTCTTGGTCTTAATGAAATTATTTCGATTCAACTTCTGGCTTGGCTTTTTTATTCATTATACCCATTTTGTAGCTCACCCAGAATAGCAGCGCTAGTGCAATCATTAATGGTAAGAAGTTCGAGCCCATTTCTGGAATTGCTGCACGAAGACATGCAGAGTAACCAAATGCGCCGACAAAAAAGCATGCCGTTGCAATCGCAGGCGTACCTTCTGTCATTGGCTTACGTAGGTATTCTTGGTACAGGCAGTACACCGCCAATACAAATGCAAGCACAGGGAAAATAGAGAATGCCACGCTGCTTGACGTTAGTACTGCTAATGTTGCGTTACCGCATACACCCGCTAGTAATGATAGAACTAGAGTTTTACGTTCTGCTTTAACTTGTTGCTTGTCCATATCCTTCACCACAAAATCGAAATAAGGTTATAGTTTTTGCCTGAGCTCTCGACGCTCACGCTCTTTTCGGTACCAATAAGCACCCTTTGCAATCATTCTTAATTGCATAATCAATCTTTCTGCATGCTCAGCACGAGCATGGCTATCCAGATCTAACGCTTCCGCTCCTGAACTAAAGACTAAAGTAACAGACGCCTCTGCTTGGGTATACGCTTCTTCGTGCGCCACCCCAGTTTTGGCCTCAAGATACTCACTTAGTTCAGCAACAAAGTGTTGTATTTCACGGACAACAGCAGCACGAAATGCTGTTGATGTGCCTGAACGTTCACGTAATAGTAGACGAAAGACATTAGGACTACTTTCGATAAACTCCATAAACGTCTCAACCGAGGTGCGGATCACACTCCCTTCGGTCGCAATACGTTGACGAGCTTGCCGCATTAGCTGACGAAGGATCAATCCACCTTCATCCACCATAGTTAAACCTAATTCGTCCATATCTTTAAAATGACGATAAAACGATGTTGGGGCAATCCCAGCTTCACGAGCAACTTCTCGTAAACTTAAATTAGAAAAACTTCTGTCTGCACTTAACTGGCTAAACGCAGCATCGATAAGCGAGCGACGGGTTTTTTCTTTCTGTTGAGCCCTGATCCCCATGGACATCTGCTTCTCTATAGTTTTCTGACCATAATACGCAACTAAATGAAGATAAACCATCGCGTAAGAATAGTCCTATACTACTGGCTCAACCGCCTTCACGCAAAGCCAGATTAACATCATTTATTCACACACTTCACAATCTACCACCTCACCGTTTAGGGTAATTATTCGCATTTATTCTTCCAACTCAGCGATAGAGCGTGATCCCTCGCCAGCTCTGACCATCTATTGATTCTCCTATTGATTACAAATCGTTACACTTACGATGCAAAAATGTTACCAATACAGATAGGAATAATGTGATGACGGATACGCAGTGCAGTAATAACAGTCATTTTGATGTGATTATTATTGGTAGTGGCCCTGGCGGTGAAGGTGCTGCTATGGGATTAACTAAAGCCGGTTTCAACGTTGCGATTATTGAACGCGAAGACAGTGTTGGTGGGGGCTGTACGCACTGGGGAACGATTCCATCGAAGGCTCTGCGTCATGCTGTTAGTCGTATTATTGAATTTAATCAAAACCCGCTTTATTGCAAAAACAACTCAACACTTCACAGCACCTTTAGCCAAATCCTCGGTCATGCTGAAGTCGTTGTAAATAAGCAAACACGGATGCGCCAGGGGTTTTATGACCGTAACCAATGCCAAATTATTCATGGTGAGGCACGCTTTATTGCCAGTCACAATGTTGAAGTAAAAAGCAATGATGGCAGCCTTGAGCGCTACAGTGCTGATAAATTTATTATTGCAACAGGCTCTCGTCCTTACCATCCTGACGGTGTCGATTTTGATCACCCCCGCGTATATGACAGTGATTCAATTTTACGTTTAGAGCACGATCCTCGCCATATTATTATTTACGGCGCAGGCGTGATTGGTTGTGAATACGCGTCTATTTTCCGGGGCCTTGGCGTTAAAGTTGACTTAATTAACACCCGTCAACGCTTACTGGAATTTCTTGATAATGAAATATCAGACTCCCTGTCTTATCACCTCTGGAACAACGGGGTGATGATACGTAATGATGAGATATTTGAAGAGATTGAAGGGACTGATGACGGGGTGATCCTACATCTACAATCTGGCAAGAAAATGCGTGCAGATTGTATTTTATATGCCAATGGCCGTACTGGTAATACAGATAAACTCGAGCTCGAACATGTTGGCTTAACCCCTGACTCTCGTGGACAACTCAAGGTTAACCGCAGTTATCAAACCGAAGTCGATCATGTTTATGCGGTGGGGGATGTAATTGGTTATCCAAGCCTTGCTAGTGCAGCCTATGACCAAGGTCGATTTGCAGCACAAGCGATCAGTAAAGGACAAGCTCAAGGTCAGCTAATTGATCATATTCCAACGGGTATTTACACCATTCCTGAGATCAGCTCGGTAGGTAAGACAGAGCAGCAACTAACCGCAGAGAAAGTACCATATGAAGTGGGACGTTCCCAATTTAAGCATCTTGCTCGTGCGCAAATTGCTGGCACAGAAGTGGGAAGCTTAAAGATTTTATTCCATCGAGAAACCAAAGAGATCTTAGGCATTCATTGTTTTGGTGAGCGCGCTGCAGAAATTATTCACATCGGACAGGCGATCATGGAGCAAAAAGGCGAAGGGAATACGATTGATTATTTCGTCAATACCACATTTAACTACCCGACAATGGCAGAAGCTTATCGAGTGGCGGCTCTCAATGGTTTAAACCGTTTGTTCTAACCCTATAGCTAAAACTATTAGCCAATAAAAAACGGAGCTTATCTGCTCCGTTTTTATCCTGCATCCTAATCGACATTCATCATCCGATCATCCGGCTCTAAGATATCAGCCCAAGGCAAGCCTTCATCACCTAAGGTAATAAAATTTGGATTCTCTAATGTATTACGCTCGTTATAAGACAGCGGTGTCAAATGGGTATTAAGAATACGACCGCCCGCCTCTTCTACAATACACTGGGTTGCTGCGGTATCCCACTCACCTGTCGGTCCCAAGCGTAAGTAACAATCTACCGCACCTTCTGCCACCAAACATGATTTTAATGCTGCAGATCCTAATGGTACGAGTTCATAGTTGTAGCTTGGATCTAATCGCGATGTGATAGAACTGATTTCTTGGCGACGGCTAATGGCCACAACAATAGACTTCGTATTCTCTTCATGATGATGAGTTGCAATTTTGACACTTTCACCTTCAGCGGTAATCTTATGCGCGCCTTTCCCTGCATAGGCATAATATGACACCCCAGATACGGGCGCATAAACCACTCCCATGATCGGACGGTTATCTTCAACTAACGCAATGATTGTCGCAAAATCACCGCTACCAGCGATAAATTCTTGCGTACCATCTAATGGATCAACTAACCAATAACGTTTCCACTGGCTCCGCTCTGTTAATGGTACGCTAGCATCTTCTTCAGATAACACGGGGATATCAGGCGTTAATTGGGTCAATCGCTCCATCACTAACTTATGAGCCGCAAGATCAGCACTTGTCACTGGCGTATTATCATCTTTGATCTGTTTCTCAAACTGACCACGTTGATAAATATCTAAAATCAATTGACCTGATGCTCGAGCGATCTCAACCACATCAGGCAGTAAATGCGAATAGGCCATTGGTTACTCCTTTCGTGCTAATTGCTTCAATGCTAAAAACAATGCGGTAATACTCCGCGCTTCGGCAAAATCAACATGCGTCAGAAGCTCTTCTGCTTGTGCTAATGGCCAACGAATAATGTCTAACGGCTCAGGCTCATCACCTTCAAGTTTCTCAGGATACAGATCTTGCGCTAAAAACAATGTCATGCGACTGGAAAAATAAGACGGGGCTAATATCACTTCTTTTAATGGTTGTAGTTGATGGGCACCAAAACCAATTTCTTCTTTTAATTCACGATTGGCCGCTTCAGTCGGTGTTTCCCCCTCATCAATTAAGCCTTTAGGAAAGCCTAATTCATAACGTTCAGTACCTGCTGAATATTCGCGGATCAACAATAAATCACCTTGCTCCGTCACAGGGACAATCAGCACCGCATTGCGACCACTTGGCTTCATACGTTCATAGGTACGCTCAACACCGTTAGAAAAACGCAAATCCAATGATTCAATTTTAAACAGTCGTGATTGAGCAACAACCTCTGCAGATAAGATTTGAGGTTTATCTTTACTGATCGCCATCTTAAAGCCCTATGTCATGTTATCGCGAAGAAAAATTTTGTTTGTGCCTATGCTTCATTAAAAGCTAATCGCGCAGATAAATAAAGAGGCAGTCTACTTAGACTGCCTCTTACTATTCAGTTTGTGATTAATAACCACTCACATCGCGACGATTAGATAATTACAAACGCCCTGAGTAATTAATTTTATATTGCCCTTTTGAATCAGGATCGCCTAACCATTTTAATTGTTGAGACAATTGCTCAGGGAATGTAGCCCCCGGTTTAAACCATCCTGATAAGCTGTAACTATTATTTTTAGCTAAGTTTGCTTGCCAATCACTACTAACATCATCAGACGACTGTGAGGCTTTTGCTAAAATAGCACCTTCTTGACAACTTAAATCGGCAAAAACAGGGCCTAGATTAATATTTCCCATGGGTGTTGACGCCTTACCTTGTGCCCAAGCCAACGTAGCATTCAAGGTTTTACAATACGGCGCAGCATACAGATAATCACGTACCGTAAGTTCAATATTACCTGTTAATGTCAACGGCACAGGTAACTTGGCATACTGCATGGCATTCGCTGCTGGTACAGAGACTAAGAGCTTTTCAGCAAACGGTCCCGAGGTGCTATAACCGACAATACCACTACCTTGTAGTTGCATATCACTGCCACGGCCAAATCGGACATCAAACGCGAGTTTACCTGTAAATAGACTACCCAGTTTCATGTCCCATTGAATTTGACCTAAACTTTGATTTTGCCACACAACGGTCTTAGCAGAGCCTTGCCATAGGGTTCCTTGAATACCACTTAATGATAAACCATTAACTTTTGGTGCTTGTTGCCATGCCCAATTAGCCGGTAAATGGACAATAGTGCTGGCAATAAATACCACCCCAAATGTTGCGCCGATAGCGAGTTTAAATTTCACCTTTAACCTCGTCCTAACTGTAATCGGTTTACTTCAACCATGCCATTTTGATCAGTTTTCGAGATATCAATAAATTGCGTTTCAATCCCAAAGTTATCTTGCAGGTAAGAGAGCCAATTAAGTAATGCATTGAACGGTACAGGCTTCACCCATACTTGAATCGCATCATTACGTGGTTGCATACGGATCAATTCAATCTTAAAACGTTCCGTCGTTTCATTTACCACTTGGTTAAGTCCTTTGTCACTGACATTTACCGTACCACCAGCACGCTTAAACGCCGTGATCTTATTTGCTTTACCTTCAACCCATGACAATAGCTGACGTTCACTTTGAATACGTGTTTGTGCTAATTCAGTGCGTTGATTTAATGGTTGCCATAGTCCCCAGTATAAGATAGCTAGCAATAAAGCACCGCCAGCACCCATAACAAGATACTGCTCTCGCTGGCTTAATGCTTTCCACCATGCTTTAATTTCTGCCATTATGCTTTTCTCCTTAGCACGACGGCACCACTGACTAAGCCATCTTCTTTGCTTAATTGACCTTGCTCAACGGTAAAGTCTTTCGTCAACACACTGCGTAACTTCTCAAAATCTTGGAAGTCAGAAGCCGTTGCTTGTAAACGCAGTTCGCCCCGCTTTTGATCGTATTTTAGATTAACAATTTTCACGCTCGGTGCTTTTGATAATGCCGGCTTTAACTCACTTAACCACATTAAAATACCGTTATCCGCTCCCTGCCCACCTAAGCTTTTCAATGCTGCGTTCATTTGATTTTTCAAATAACTCTGTGACGGAATACGTTTAAACTGAGGTAAAACCTGACGGAAGATCCGCTCACTTTCAGCACGGTACGCTTTGGCTTGATGCTCTAGCTGTTGTAACGCCATCACGTGTTCTCCGACTACAGCTACAAGTACTAAACTTGCGGCAATCGCGACTTTACGCCACGGTTTTAAATGCTTACGCCAAGCAGCTTGTGGTTTATAAGCCCCTGATAGTAAATTAACTTTACTTCCCGCAGCCCCTAACGCTAACAGTTGCATCACGAGCTCCGGTGCATGTGCTTGCCAACGCCCACTGACACCTTGAGGTGCTGATGTATAGTGGTGTATGACAACTTGACTTGGATTCGATTCAACATCCGCCACCGCAGATTCAATGGCAGCTTGCTCTGCCTCTTCGTCGTTGTCCTCGTCATCATCACTTGCAGCTAACATAATTGGCGCTTTTTGGGCACTGAACCATGCATCTAACCAACTCGTTTCCGCACAAATCCCCATAAACTCTGATTGACGGATCAACCATTGCCCTTCAATTTCAGCAGCACTATAACCATCATCAAACAACGGCAAACACAAACAGTCTGGAATAACTTTTTTTAGCTCTAAACCACATTCTTTAAATGCTGATAACCATTGCAGCATCTTTTGATGCTCAATAAGCGCTACCGTTGCAACATCATCTTCCCGATGCAGCAACTGAACATGTAAACTTTCAACATCCTGCGCCAATTCTTCTTCTAAGAGATAAGGTAAAACAGCGGTCAATTGGCGGCTACTGCCTGCAGGAATAGTAACTTGTGTTAATAGCATCTCACTGGTAGGCACTAAACCATATACCGGCCGAGTACCCGCATATTCCACTAGCTGATCTAATTGCGTGATATCAGCTAACTGACCTGATGCAATCACTTCGTTCTGCTGTGGCGACCAGACAAGCCATTGCACCGGCACCTCAGGCCGACTACTCAGTCTTATCGTCAGAAATTCGCTCACGGATTCCTCCATACTGGCGACGTACTACCGTCACCTTGTTATTATCATCTCGTTTAAATAGCGTTACCGCTCGTAATCTGGCGTTATCTATTTGTATTTCAGCATCTAATGAAAAATAGTTACTGCTGACCGTTAAGTACTTTTTCTGTTGTTCTTGTTTATCAGCTTGATCGCCTTGTGGTAGCTCTTTCATGAAATCATCAACGCTATCCCACCCTTTACGACGGGCATCGCGATCTTTAATAATTTTTTTTGCAGCGTCCAATGAAAGCTCTGGCGAAAATAAAGCTGACAGTAATACAGCCTGTCTTTGAGTGATCGTATTTACATTGAGTTTAAAGTCATCAGTTGGCAATGCACACACCAAGCCTTTTACTTTCTCATAAATATCAGCCGTCACCCCGTTAATCGCACGTAATTCACTGCGATCCGCTAACCAACCATTAGGGGGTAAGTAAGGTGGTTGAAATGCTTCATACGTGCTGTCTTCACCACCGTAGCTTGATTGCACCGTGGTATTCTTATCAATAAATTCCCAGCTAGAATCTGCGATTTGTTCTGCAGAATAATCATCAACACCACTGTCGATCATGATGTTTTGAAAGTAGGTCACCAAAAATGGCTGCTTACTGCCATCAGCGACGGGTTTTACAGCACCAAGCGCATTAATGTTAAAGCAAGCTTGCTTATCAAACATGCTACCGGTGACTACCGCACCATCAATCGGATAGGTTTGATCTTCTATCGCCCATGGCTGAGTTAAGTCGATGATCTTGCTGTCTTTAAACGTTAAAGCGAGACCTTTTTCAGCTAACGCTTCAACCCCTAAACTGTACCAATACGCCTGCTGATGCTGAATTTGATTCTCAACACGATGAAAATTATGTTGTAAACGTCCCGTCATTTGCACAGCGATCAAGCTCATTAACGCGACGAGCAAGAGCACCACAATTAACGCGACACCGCGCTGTTTTTTCATCATTGTGATTGTTCCGAATCAGCAGAAGCAGATAATGCTGATGTAGGTACGAGATAAATACGCTCAATTTCACCAAAATCTTTCAGTGTCATCGTCACTTTAATACCTTCTGGTAACTTATCTGCGGTATCCCATTTATCTTGCCATTTTTTATCGGTGAAAAAGGAAAACTGCAATTTAGTCACACCATCTAATAACACCTTAACCAGTGGCTTTTCACCAATAACATTATCTGGGTAGCGAAACCAAACACGCTCTAATTGATCGTCAACCACACGATAGCCAACGCGGGTAACATCACCGCGTGGAAACATGGCTTGGGGATTTTGCCAGCCTGTTCGCACGAACATGATCCCATCGCTACTCGAATCCAAAAGGTACTCACCAGCTTGTAACACTTTATCGTTAGGCTCTTCGCCATTAAGCCTGCTTTTACGGGCAACAATTTGACGAAAATCGTTATCCATCATAATCGTGGCACGCTGTATTTCTTTTAATCTTTGGTTATGATCTTTTGATTGCGCATCACTACGCATCACGTTATTCATGACTTGATAAGCGGATAAACTCAGCATGGCAAAAACAGCTATTGCAACAAGTACTTCCAGTAACGTAAAACCGCGCTGGCGGGAATGATTAATTGACGACATAAGTCTTTACCGTTATTACCGAATGTTCACGCTGTGGATCGCTTGCTACCGAAATCTCAATTTGGCGTAATAAGCTCTGCTGCGTTTTGACACTTTTTACCGTCCAATACCATTCACGATCGGCTAATGTCGACTTACCTGTCTTACTTGAAGTTGGATACTGACCGCTTAAATGTAATTGCGCGAGTTCATTATCAGCCACCATCGCAGCAAAGGTTTTTTCTTCTAAATAGCCCAGCGTATTTAAGTGTTGGCTAACCGCTTTCATAATACCCAGCGCAGCAACAGCGAAAATGGCTAAGGCAACTAACACTTCTAATAAGGTAAAACCTTGTTTACTTCTCACGTTTTGTTGCCTGTTCTAAGGTTTCACCTGGCTTAAGCAAGACTAAATTACCCACTTCATCGGCGCTGACTCGCCAAAATTGATTTTCACCGTCGACTTCAAAACGTAAAGTAAACGGTGTGTATTCACCACTCGCCATAACCACAATTTGAGGTTTGATCTTTTTCTTTTCTTCGTCTGACTTTGTAAATAAGTCTTCATCTTTAAACAGTGAATCTGATTTAAAAAGTCGGTCTTTATCTTTCCACGCTCCGCCAATCTCAACCTGAGTTGTAATCGCGTTGTCCAACTTCACATCGGTATAAAATTTTGCACCTTCTAGCGGTTGCCAGCCATCTTGAGTTAATTGCAAAAAATTATATTGGTGTGGCTCAACACGAATGCCGTAGTCCACACCATTAAGCATTGCATCCTCACCCAATAGTTGGGCGAGGTGATGAAAACGTACTGCTTGCTCTTTTACTTCATCTCGTTTGTTATCCGGTAAAGTTGAGATCACCGCAACTGCGCTGGTTGCGAGTAACACCAGCACCAACATCATTTCAATGAGAGTAAAACCTACACTACGCTTCATCATAAAGACTTATTACTTCTTGTTGTAATCCAACATATTCCAGTTACCGATGTCGGTATTCACACCATCACCACCTTCTTGACCATCTGCGCCTAAGCTAAAGATATCAATCGCGCCATGTTCACCTGGTGCCACATAATGGTACTCATAACCCCAAGGATCTTTAGGTAGACGCTTAATATAACCACCATCACGGTAATTACGCGGCTCAGGAGAAGAAGACGGCTTTGTCACCAATGCCTCTAAACCTTGATCGGTTGTTGGATATACGCTGTTATCTAACTTGTACATTTCTAAAGACTGTTCAAGCGCACTAATATCTGTCACAACTTTTTGTTGGTCAGCTTTTTCTTTGTTACCTAATAGATTGGGAACGACTAAACTCGCCAATACGCCCAAAATAACAATTACCACCATTACTTCTAATAGGGTAAAACCACGTTGTTTTTGTTGCATTAAAACCTCCGAAGAAAAACTACATCCCAACCATGTTGTTCAGTTCAATAATTGGCATTAAGGTTGCGATAACAATAAACATTACCACCCCAGCCATAGCGACAATTAATAATGGCTCAAAGACCCCTAGTGCCATATTAACAAGTGATTCAAAATCACGATCTTGGTTATCTGCTGCACGGGTTAGCATTTGCTCTAACTCGCCACTTCGTTCACCACTCGCGATCATGTGTAGCATCATCGGTGGGAACAATTTGGTTTGCTCAAGGGATACTCGTAGACTTCCCCCCTCACGTACATTATCTGCGGCAGATAAAATTTTCTTATTCACATACGTATTGGTCATAACATCAGAAGCGACCTTCATCCCATCCAGTAATGGAATCGCACTGGATGTACAAATCGATAATGTTCGCGCAAAACGTGAGGTATTTAACCCTCGTGCGACTTTACCAATCACTGGTACATGTAAGATCCCGCGATCCCACTTCATCCGATACTTAGGCTGCTTGAGGGCTGTCTTGATCAAAGCAATGATTGATACAATCACCACAACGACCACTAATCCCCAATGCTGAACAAAATTACTTGCTGCCAATAACACTTCGGTAATGGTGGGTAATTGTTGCCCCATTTGTACAAATTGATCGACAATTTTAGGCACAACCGTTGCTAGCAAAAATGCCACCACAGACACAGCGACAAGCGTTAACATGATGGGATAGATCATCGCTTGCTGTAATTTACTGCGCATTTGTTGCCGGTTTTCGGTGTAGTCTGCCAAACGATTTAAAATCGTATCAAGGTGGCCCGATTTTTCTCCCGCCGCCACCATGGCGCGAAAGAGTTGGTCAAAAATATGAGGATATTCCGCCATACTGTCAGCTAAGGTATATCCTTCTACTACCCGAGAACGCACCGCCAATAAAATGTTTTTTAGACGTGGCTTTTCGTTTTGCTCAGCAACCGCCTTGATACATTCTTCTAATGGCATTGAGGCTTGTACCAGTGTTGCTAACTGACGGGTGATCAGGGCAAGTTCATTGGTACTGATCCCACGTTTAAAGCTGAACTGTTTACGCGTCGGGGTTTTACTGCGACTTTGACCTGAGGTTTGAGTAACCTCTATCGGCACCATGCCTTTTTCACGTAATTGTTGGCGTACTTGACGGGCAGTATCCCCCTCAATCACCCCTTTTTTCTGTCGGCCTTTGGCATCTAAGGCTTTATATTCAAATGCCGCCATTAGCCCTCCTTCGTCACACGCATCACTTCTTCAAGTGTGGTGATCCCTTGACGTGCTTTCGCTAAACCATCATCACGAATACTCGGTGTATATTGACGCACGTATTTCTCAATCGCTTGCTCACCCGCCTCGCCATGGATCAACTCTTGTACTTGTTCATCCACCAGCAATAGTTCATGAATACCCGTACGACCACGATAACCTTTTTGGTTACAGTACTCACAACCAGATGGGCGATATAATGTCAGTGGTTCAGATTCAGCTAAATTAAATAGCTTTTTCTGCTGGCTATCGGCTTCATAAGGCTGACGACAATCTTGACATAGCGTACGCACTAATCGCTGGGCTAACACCCCAAGCAATGACGATGACACTAAGAAAGGTTCAATACCCATATCACGTAAACGGGTGATCGCCCCGACCGCAGTATTAGTGTGGAGGGTAGATAACACCATATGGCCTGTCAGTGATGCTTGAACAGCAATAGCTGCAGTTTCTAAATCACGGATCTCACCGATCATCACCACATCGGGATCTTGACGAAGAATGGCACGCAAACCTCGCGCAAACGTCATATCAACTTTGCTATTAACTTGAGTTTGTCCAATGCCATCAATATCAAATTCAATCGGATCTTCGACGGTTAAGATATTGCGCTCAGCACTGTTTAGCTCTTGCAAACCCGCATACAACGTCGTGGACTTACCCGAACCTGTCGGACCTGTGACCAAGATAATACCGTGTGGACGCTCGATGATTTTTCTAAACGCTTGATGATTTTCCGACGTCATACCTAAGCTATGCAAATCAAGGCGTGTCGCGTTTTTATCTAATAAACGCAATACGACTCGCTCACCATGAGAAGAAGGCATGGTTGATACACGTACATCAACCGCACGACCACCAATTCGCAGTGAAATACGACCATCTTGAGGAATACGTTTTTCTGCAATATCAAGCTTTGCCATAACCTTAATACGTGAAACAAGCAGCGGTGCCAATTTACGACTTGGCTGTAAGACTTCACGTAACATGCCATCAATACGAAAACGGATTGACAGTACTTTTTCAAAGGTTTCGATGTGGATATCAGATGCCCCTTCTTTGATCGCTTCGGCCAACATGGCATTGATCAATTTGATAATAGGTGCATCATCTTCCGATTCCAGCAAATCTTCTGTTTCAGGTAAGTCTTCAGCAAGCGCAAAGAAATCATCGCTATCAGAGCCCAAATCTTGCATTAACTGGCGTGCTTCTGATGAATCACGTTGGTATGCTTGTGTTAACTTTTGCTCAAACTCACTGTCATTTAATGCGATGGGCGTAAAACAGCAACCTAGCACTCGACGCACTTCAGCAAGTACTGCAGCAGACAGTTGTCCACTGAAATAGAGTTGCCATCCTTGCTCACCAGCCTCTACCACCACATGATGGCGTTTGGCAAAAGAGAAAGGTAATCGAAACGTTACCATTGATTCTGTTTCTAAAAACCCATCAGCCATTAGTGTTGCTCCAACTGAGAAACAAAGGCACGCACTTCAGCTGGTAAATCCATGTCTTCACCGTATTTTGGTAATACCGGCATATCTGCGTCCATCAAGCGCATACCTTGCTCTGCTTTGTATAACTGCTGCGCACGAATATAGTTGTATTTACGCTGAGTCAAACCGTCAGCACTCATCCCATCACGTAAAATAGTTGGGCGAATGAAAACCATTAGGTTGGTTTTTTCAGTTTGGTTATTGGTAGAGCGGAATAACGCACCAAGCACAGGAATATCACCTAAAATCGGTACTCTTTGCTCAGATTCAAGGGTCTTCTCTTGCATTAAGCCACCTAAAGCGATCATGTTACCGTCTTTAACCAATACCGATGTGGTTAGCTCTCGCTTATCAAAACGAATATCAACGGCACCATTAGCATCAGCCACTTGCGAGACAACTTGTTCAATCTTCATTTGAACCGAGTCCCCTTCGTTGATCTGCGGGGTGACTTTAAGTCGAATACCGACATCCTTACGTTCAACCGTAGTAAACGGATTATCGTTATTAGAGCCGGTTTGTGAACCAGTCGTCACAGGGACTTCCTGACCAACCGATAAATTCGCTTCTTGGTTATCCAATACCGTGATATTCGGTGTCGATAATACATTCACATTTCGGTTTGCTTGAACGGCTGTCACTAACGCAGTCCAATCACCCAATGCAATTGCAGCAGCAGCCCCTTTCACACCACCAAGGAAAGCAGCCATTGGTGCTAAATCACCACTTTCTGTCGTCACGATAGGGGGTAATTCCGCACCAGTATCAGGATCGTAACGTTTTTGTGTTGTCGTTTTGTCTTTCGCTGCTTCTTGCGCAGATAGCAAACCACCAATTGGTGCACCACTGTTACCAAACTGGATAACACCGCCGTCTTGTGAGCCCCACTGCACACCGAAATCGACACCATCACCTTCTTGTACTTCAACAATCATGGCTTCGATATGGACTTGGGCACGACGAATATCTAATTGAGAGATAATCGACTCAAGTTTATTCATCACATCACTTGGCGCAGAGATAATCAGAGAGTTAGTCGCGTCATGCGCAGAAATCATGACTTCATCTTTACTCGATTGACTCACTTGTGGCGTGTTACTCTTATTTGCCGCTTGGATATTTTCAGACACGCCTTTTAACACATCAACCATATCAGCGGCTTTGGCGTATTTTAAGTAAATAACGCGACTGTTGCCGCTTGCTGCCATTTCTTTGTCAAGCTTATGAATCAAGGCTTTTAAACGTTCCCGAACTTTAGGATCGCCTGAAATTAATACTGAGTTGGTACGCTCATCTGCTACCGCTTTCGGGATCAAAAATCCTGGGGTTGATTTCGCATCAGCACTTTTATTTAACGCCTCAACGATACGCACCATCTCAGGTGCTGAAGCATTATTCAGCGACACGACGGTCACGTCTTTATTACCAGCACGATCGACACGCTCAATAATATCCGCTAAGCGGTTAACCACCGCAGCACGACCAGTGATCATAATGATATTGGCAGGATCGTAGTGAACAACGTTACCCGCACCCGCATTATCGTTAAGTTGGCGTAATAATGGGGAGAGCTCTCGCACTGACACGTTTTTTACTGCAATCACACGCGTAACCACAGCATCACCAGGCACATTACTGTCATTCGCGCCCACAACTGGGATCGCTGAGGTTTTGGCATCTTTATCACGAATAACTTTGAGTACGCCATCTTCCATTTCCACAACAGCAAAACCATAGACTTCCAATACGTTAAGGAAGAAACGGTAATACTGCTCATCATTAAGAAGATCATAACTGCGCACATTTACCTGACCACGAACCGCAGGATCAATAATGATCGTCTTATGTAATGAACGTCCAACAATATTGATGAACTCTTGAATATCTGTCCCTTTGAAATTAGCACTTAGCTCATCAGCCATTGCCGAACTACAAAGCAAGCTACTTGCTAACCATAGGGCACTTTTACCCATTAATTTTTTCACAAAAAACTCCTGCGTTTTCGTCTTTTTTTGTCACGCAATGCACTGCTATTATTGCAGTTCAATGTGAATATCATGAACTTGACCGCCGCGTTCAACCGTCAAAGTAAAATCAGTCGCTGAAGAAAGCTCAGCCCAGAGCTTTGCCATCACACTTGGATCGGTCAGGCTATTTCCGTTAATCGCCACCGCTAAATCATTCGCTTTCAGGCCAACAGAATCAAATAAAATTCGGTCTTTACCCGGATTCACTCGATATCCCTGTACTTCGCCATCCTTCTTCACTTGAGATAAGCGGATATAACTAAATAGAGATTGAGGTTGAGCTAAAATTTTCTTTTTGATCTCAGCTAATTTCGAGCTGTCGACATTCGGTTTAGTCGCGTTATTCGAGGTTGATTTTTGCGTAGCTGGCTGGGCTGATTTAGAGAATTTTAATCCCTCAAGCATCACGGTTTCATCACGACCACTATTGCTAATAATAACGCGATCGTTATACACCGCTTTTAATGTCACACGGGTACCATCAACAACTTCATTGACACCATAAGTATTCTGCTTACCGTTGTTTGTGATCACGGCAAAGGCGGATTGAGGATCACTGCTCGCGACAACCCCAACCAACTTTAAATTCAATCGCGTTTGTGGCGCGTCTTTTTTAACCGTGGCTTCAACCGGCTTTGGCTGCGCGTTATATTGCCCAAATAGATTCATGGACAATAAGTTACCGACATTAATATCAGATCCTGATGTAGCCACTTTTACTGACTTCGCTTGCCAAGGTGCCACTGTCGCTGGCGGCGCTAATAACATCCACACCATACGACCAGAAATCCACGCTAAAATAACCACTAGTAGCCACGTTAGTAGTCGTGTAAGTGTACGCTGAGATAGCGGGCGCTTTGTGATTATCATGGGCAGCCATGTAGATACTTGCATAGTGGAAATCCATTCAATGAATATCGGGAGGTATATTATCGCTCCCTATATAAACAAGGGGTATTGTAATCAACTTTTATGATCTCTTTTTAACACATTGAATGCTATTCATTATTGTAAAAAAGAAGCAAATTACTCAAAAGACTAACGATAATTTGTAATAAATTCTTGCTTGATGATTGAAAACCCCGATTAACATCACCATTTATTAGAAATAGGTGATAGCTGACGCTATTAAAACAATATGATATTTTATCGCCCCTTTGAATAAAGGAACCGTTATGGGTCAAGCGACATCCGAACTAAAACAGGTTCGTCTTGATAAATGGTTATGGGCTGCACGTTTTTATAAAACACGTTCTGTTGCTCGCACGATGATAGATGGCGGCAAAGTGCAATATAACGGACAACGCTCAAAACCAAGTAAGATGGTTGAAGTTGGCGCAGAAGTAAAATTGCGCCAAGGTAACGATGAAAAGACCGTTACCATCGAAAAAATCTCTGATACCCGCCGTGGTGCACCGGAAGCACAATTGCTATATCAAGAAACAGCACAAAGTATTGAATTACGGGAACGCCATGCACAAATGCGCAAACTCAATGCTTTTGATAGTCCGAGTCCGATCAAACGACCAGATAAAAAACAGCGTCGTGACATCATGAGATTCAAAAACATCAATACATCAGAATAAAAGGTTGCCAGCCTTAATCAATTCATCGTTGGTAATAGCAGAGTACTTTATATCAAGTAAGCCAAATGCTGAGCCACATGAGTTCATTGAAATACTGGGTATAACGCACTTAGATGCACTACCAAATATGATGCAGGGTTGGCACCACAGCTGGAGAGAAAGAGAAAATGACACAAGATTTTTTAAACCGTTACCTATTTGATGGCGTTTCAGTACGTGGTGAGTTAGTACAGTTAGGTGATACTTACCAACAAATTCTTTCAACCACTGAGTACCCAGCACCAATCAAAACACTACTTGGTGAATTGTTAGTCGCAACCAGTCTATTAACAGCAACGCTAAAATTTGAAGGCTCAATCACCGTACAATTACAAGGTGATGGTCCTGTTAGCCTCGCTGTGATTAATGGCGATCAGAACCAAAAGCTACGTGGTGTAGCTCGTTGGGAAGGTGACATTAAAGACGGTAGCACTATCCATGATCTAATGGGCAAAGGCTACATGGTGATCACAATCCTTCCTACCAAAGGTGAGCGTTACCAAGGTGTCGTTGGTCTTGAAGGTGAAACCATGGCGGAATGTTTAGAGACTTACTTTAAAAACTCTGAGCAGCTAAAAACACGTATCTGGCTACGTACCGGTGAGTTTGAAGGCCAACCTAAAGCTGCGGGTATGCTATTACAAGTAATGCCCGATGGTCAGGGCGGTGAAAGCGATTTTGAGCACTTAGAAACAATTACTGATACGGTAAAAGATGACGAACTATTTAGCTTAGATGCACAAGATCTACTGTACCGTTTATACCACCAAGAAGAAGTAAAAGTATTCGAACCACAAGCCGTCAGCTTTGAATGTAGCTGCTCTCGTGATCGTAGTGGTTCAGCAGTTATTAGCCTTCACCCTGACGAGATTGAAAAAATCTTAGCGGAAGATGGAAAAGTATCACTGCATTGTGATTACTGTGGTACCGACTATGACTTCGATAGCATTGATATTGCAGCACTTCGTGAAAATGCAGGCAATGCTGACGATAGCAAGGTTCATTAATTCTCGCTTCGTATTAAGCCTGAAATATAATTACAAAGCCGGCATATATGCCGGCTTTCTCATATTGCAAAACAACATTCCAGCTAAAACTTGAAAGTGAATCACTAAAAAGCGCTTCTTTTTTCACCAGAAATAATAATTCAACCCCCTAGATTTCTGCTTTAACCGCCCTGTAAACTAAATAAAAACATCTAATTCACACGCCCGTTAGCCTTTGCAAAAGCTAGGGTTATTTATGATGTATATCCCTGATTTAGCCCGTTATGGTTAATAGTTAAACAACATCTTACCCAAGGAGCGCCAATGAGCACAATGTGTGTCGATAATAAGGTTGCAACGAACATGGATTTGTCCCAATACGGAATACTCAATGTTACAGATGTGATTCGTAATCCTTCTTACGAAATACTGTTCGCAGAAGAGACGAAAACAGAGTTAAAAGGGTTTGAAAAAGGCATTGTCACCGAGCTCGGTGCAATTGCTGTTGATACAGGGATATTTACTGGTCGTTCACCACAAGATAAATTTATTGTCAAAGACGACACCACCCAAGATACCTTGTGGTGGTCAGATCAAGGCAAAAACGATAATAAACCACTTAGCCAACAAGCATGGCATGATCTTAAATCTCTCGTAACAGCGCAACTCTCTAACAAACGTCTTTTTGTGGTAGATGGCTATTGTGGCGCTAACCCTGATACACGTATATGTATTCGAGTGATCACTGAAGTCGCTTGGCAAGCACACTTCGTTAAAAACATGTTTATTCGCCCAACAGAAGCAGAGTTAGCAACATTTGAGCCCGACTTTGTGATCATGAATGGCTCGAAGTGTACTAATCCTAAATGGCAAGAGCACGGCATGAACTCAGAGAACTTCACGGTATTTAACCTCTCTGAAAAAATGCAACTTATTGGCGGTACATGGTATGGCGGTGAGATGAAAAAAGGGATGTTCGCGATGATGAACTACTTTTTACCTCTCAAAGGCATTGCCTCTATGCATTGCTCTGCCAATATAGGGGAAAATGGTGATACCGCTATCTTTTTTGGCTTATCTGGCACAGGTAAAACAACCTTATCAACGGATCCTAAGCGAGCATTAATTGGTGATGATGAGCATGGTTGGGATGACAACGGTGTGTTTAACTTTGAAGGTGGATGTTATGCAAAAACCATTAATCTTTCAAAAGAAGCTGAACCTGATATCTACCATGCTATTCGTCGTGATGCGTTACTGGAGAACGTAACCGTACGTAATGATGGTTCTATCGATTTTAATAATAATTCAAAAACAGAAAACACTCGCGTGTCTTACCCGATTTATCATATCAATAATATCGTAAAACCTATCTCAAAAGGTGGCCATGCCAATAAGGTTATTTTCTTATCGGCAGATGCTTTTGGTGTATTACCTCCGGTATCAAAGCTAACCCCCGAGCAAACTAAATATCACTTCTTATCAGGTTTTACTGCAAAACTCGCGGGAACGGAACGTGGTATTACAGAGCCGACACCGACTTTCTCTGCATGTTTTGGTAATGCTTTTTTAACCCTCCACCCAACAAAATATGCTGAAGTGTTAGTGAAACGTATGGAAGCTGCGGGAGCTGAAGCCTACTTAGTCAATACAGGCTGGAATGGCACCGGTAAACGTATTTCGATCCAAGATACTCGTGGCATTATCGATGCGATTTTAGATGGCTCAATTGATAGCGCACCAACCAAACAAATTCCTATTTTCAATTTAACCGTACCAACGGCATTACCCGGTGTCGCCTCTGAAATTCTAGATCCTCGTGATACCTATACCGACCCACTACAATGGGAAAGTAAAGCCAAAGATCTTGCCAGTCGATTTATCGCAAACTTCGATAAATATACTGATACCGCAGAAGGCGAGTCTTTAGTCAAAGCAGGCCCGCAGCTCGATTAAGTGTCAAACAACCCAGCCCCTATCGGTAGGGGCTTTTTTATCTCTCACATCACTGATCTACTATAAATTCAAAACCATAGCGTGCCTCAAATCCGACTCACATATCTTGCCAAGTACTGATATTTGCGCCAATCTCATCATATAGATAATAAAATGTGTTAATGGCTTTCAGGGAATGAATTATGCGTTGGGTTGCCAAACTTATTGCTTCTGTATTACTGCTTGGCGGACTGAGTATTGTGGCACTGCTCGTATTGCTGCAAACCCGCTATGCCACTCCCATACTCAACCATACCCTCGCCTTTTTCTCCCACTATCAGTTAGCTGAAACACAATTACACTATGATATAAAACAACCACTACAAATAACGCTTCAACCACTCACTGTAAAAAAGGCGAATAAAACCTTATTGTCAGTTGACAGTATCTCTCTCGAACTTTCATCACGTTCATTACAAACGCAGCGTCTGGTGTTTTCCAATGTCATTATTGATGGGATCGATTTACATCATCAGCAATGGGATAAATTTGAACAACTCTCAGCCTTTTCTATTGATCGTTTAGCAATTAATGATCTCTCAATAGCCACTCCCGCGATAACAATCAACCATGCACAGCTTCAAATCGATAATTGGCAATATATTGATCCTCAGCAACCTTGGTGGCTGCAATTTAGCGGGCAGTTTCAATTAAGCGTTCCACAAATAACATGGCACAATCAAACGCTAGAAAATCTGTTATTAAACGGGACAAAACAGAAGCAACAGTGGCAACTGACAGGATTTTCAGGGAGATGGCAACAAGCGAACTTTAATGGTACGGCAAACTATAACAGTGACACCCAGTTATTAACGTTAGATCAACTCACGCTAACCAACCTTCGGATCCAACAATCACAACCATTAGCCGCATGGCCGAAATGGTTAGCAGATGCCACACCCGTTCGTCATATCATGATTAAACGCGCTGACGTTTTAGATAGTAGTATTGAACAACCTATTTGGGCTGCTGATAATATTAGTTTGTCATTAGAAAACTGGTCATGGCCTAACAGTTACTGGCAACAAGATAACGCCCATTTATCTGTCAGTGCCAGTAATGCGAAATGGCACGATATCGTATTTGAACAACCGATCGTTGAGCTGAATTTTATGCCGGAAAAGATCAACAGTCAGGGTATTTCGGCTCAGTTACTCAATGGTTATATACGTATGGATGGTGACATTTCACCTGACAAGATCAAACTAAAAAAATTGTTGGTCTCAGGAATAAAAGGCTTTCTTCCTCCACACTGGTTCCATACGACAAAAACATTAACCTCAAGGCTATCAGAGCTAACTATCGATAAGCTTGATATCAATAATATACAGTTAACATCAACAGACACTCAGCTACCGTTTCAACTCGCCGGGATCAACATTGATGGTAATGGTGTAGTAGTAAAGCATCAGCATCAATGGGGCTTATGGCAAGGCAACCTTGATACCAGCCTTGGCTTTGCCAGCATCAACCAAATTGTTTTTATCGATCCGATTGTAGAAATGAGCAGTGCCAATGGCGATTGGGCGATCAATAAATTTGTCTTACCTTTTACTGATGGCATGCTAACAGCGAATGCGGATATTCAATTAGCACAACAAGGTCAGCCTTGGTCTCTTTCTATCTCTAGCGATAGTGTTCCCGCTGCTCTCATTTATCGTTGGTTCAAATTACCACTGCCATTAAACGGTAAAATTGACGGAACATTACACGCACAAGGATTAGCAAGTAATCGCCAAAGCTTCAATTACAGTTTATCTGGACAAACCGCTCTCACCTTTAGAGATATTCATTTAGATAATATTGCACCAACCCAATTACTCACTCATTGGAAAACAAAAGGGAATTTACTCGGTACGGTATTAGGTAGCAGCAATGAAAATAGCGATAGTAATGCTCAAGCATTAATACTATCGCCACTGAATATCACGGCTGAAAGGGGAAGAATTACCATTCCTACTTGGCTCGCAAGCAATGATAATTTTAGCCTATCACTCACCAGTCAATGGGATCTGGCGCTCCCAACACAGCAACAACTGGAGTGGGTATTAAAGGAAAACTGCCAACAAGTCGATCGTCGTTGGCATGCCGATCAAATAGAAGTGAATTCGTTTTCAACGTGTAGCGGCAAGATCAAATAAGTACCGGTAAAACTGGAAGCAACTTTACCACCGCTATACACATTCACATCGACACTGATACGACCTTTACGACCTTTCGCTAAGCGATCAATATCACCGCGTAAGTTTTCTATGGTGCTCACCGCTTTAGGTCGTTCAGTCACAGGGGCTGAATAACGGATATGGCTATCAACCAAAATGATATTGCCCTCTAATCCACGTTCTTTCAGCAATAACCAAATAAAACCCCATCCCGCTAAGGTTGCCATGGTAAAAATGCTCCCCGCAAACATAAACTCATTGGGGTTTAAATTAGCATTAAACAGCGCACTCACCTCAAAGCGATAACCTGTGTATTGGTTGATTTTTATCCCCATTTTATCGCTGATCGGGATCTGTTGTTGCCACAGTGTTTGTAACTCCTGACACCATTCAGGATGACGCACAACTTCATTTAATGGCTCTAGATGTTTCAGCATTTGTTGGTGACGAACAGGACCTCGCTCATCACTCAATTCACCTTCACTGGCAAAACCATTTTTTAAATAAAAAGGAATAGCATCTTCACGGGCATTACACACCATCCGCTTAGCACCGTCTTGCCTTGCGAGTGACTCTAAAGCCATTAAAATTAAGCCACCTAAACCATGGCGGCGAACATTAGGATCAACCGCCATGTAACGTACTTGTCCCTCATTATCAGGCGTTAAATATAAACGCCCAATCGCCACCACCTGATCACGATTATTGATGATCATACGATGTTCACTCAATTCATCATACGCATCACGTTCAGAGCCTTGTGGCATCTGCCAAGGTTCACGCAACATCCGCCAACGAAAATGGTAATAGCTCGCCAACTGCTCATCTGTTTGAGGCGTCACTAATCGAAACATGAATTCCCTCTCTTTCCATTCTCGGTTTATGGTGTATATCTGATACTAATGTGATTTTCTAGACTTGTAGCCAAAACGTCACTGGACCATCGTTATTTAGTGCTACTTGCATATCGGCAGCAAAGATACCCGTTTCTGTCTGAATTTCTTTTACCTTACATTGTTCGACAAAATATTCATAAAGACGTTCAGCATCAACAGGTGCAGCCCCACTCGAAAAACCTGGCCGCATACCCTTTTTAGTATCCGCCGCTAACGTAAATTGTGAAACCACCAACACACTGCCACCCGCCTGCTGCACGTTTAAATTCATTTTGCCATCGTCATCACTAAAGACACGGTAACCGAGCACTTTATCACGCAGCTTTTGTGCTTTTGCTTCGTCATCACCTTTTTCAACGCCTAACAGCACTAACAAGCCTTTGCCAATGGCGCCAGTGATCTGTCCATCCACTGTCACGCTAGCCTCAGTAACTCGTTGGATCAGTGCAATCATTTTTCTTCCTCTTTCATATTCTGCGACGTGTCATCCGATTTTTGCTCTGTCGGTAATGATAACTGATTAGCCTGATCCCAAAAACCACGCTCACCTAAACTAGCGGTGATCTCTGCGCCCAGTAAAACAATGCACCAACATAAATAAATCCAAACAAATAAGATAGGAATTGCAGCTAAGGCGCCGTAAATCATCTGATAAGAATGAAAATGCGCGAGGTAAATCGCAAAACCTTTCTTACTTAGCTCAAATAAAATACTCGCACTTAGACTACCAATCAGTGCATGGCGGAACGTCACTTTACCATTCGGCACTAATAAGTAGAGCAATAAAAATGCCAAGCTAGACATAAGAGAAGGAAACCAGCGTAAGGACTGCTGTAAAAGGCCGTGTAATGCTTGATGTTCAAGCAATGCCAGTGAACCAAGGTAAGAGCTTACCGCAATACTAGAACCCAACAGAATCGGTCCTAACGTTAAAATCATCCAATAGATTGAAAATGAAATAACCCAACGACGTTTCTGTTTAATTCGCCAGATATAATTTAACGAGGTATCTATTGATGAAATCAACATCATGGCAACCACAAACAAAGCCGCAATACCGACAGCCGTCATTTTGCCAGCATTAGAAACGAACTCATTTAAGTAGGTTTTCACGACCGCGCCAGCCGCTGGTACGAAATTCTCGATCACAAAGTTTTGTAATTGCTCACCGAGCCCTGCAAATACTGGCACTGCTGATAACGCCGAAATAACAACAGTAATGAGCGGCACCAGTGATAATAAAGTGACATAAGCCATTGAGCCTGCGGTAACCGTTAAACGATCATGATTCACTCGCTGGATTAAATACGAAAAATAATCCATCATCAGATGGATTTTGGGACCTAATTGCAACTTCGCCATTGGTTTGTTGTCAGCCTTATAACTTTGTTCTATTAATCTTATACACATTGTGAAAAGGCTTTCATTTTTTTGCCTTCTCTCAACTCTTTATTTGCGTCTTATCAATCAATTCTCTCTTGTTAGAACAAACGTTAAGATTGATTTATTTCAGCGCAGCATGCCTTACTAGGAGCATAACATGCCTTATTTTCTTGCTATTTTACTTAGCGTTAGCTTACTTTCAGGCTGTCAATCAGCCTATTACTCAGCGATGGAGCAAGTTGGCGTCCACAAACGTGACATCATGGTTGATCGGGTAGAAGACGCCAACGCAGCACAAAAAGATGCACAACAGCAATTTACCAGTGCGCTTGAAGGGCTTAAAGCATTAAATAATTTCAATGGTGGTGAGTTAGAAGCCGCATACAATGACGTTAATGATCAATACAAAGACAGTGAAGCAGCAGTCAATAAAGTCAAAGATCGTATCGCTGCTATTGAAGATGTGGCTGATGCATTGTTTGAAGAATGGAATGACGAGCTTGCGCTTTATAAGAGTGCAACACTGAAACGTGATAGTGCAAACAAGCTACGCGCTACCAAAGTACAGTATCAAAAAATGCTATCTGCGATGAAACGTGCAGAGCAAAAAATGGAGCCGGTGTTAGATACTTTGCGTGATAACACATTATACCTAAAGCATAACCTAAATGCTGCCGCCATTGGCTCACTACAAGGTGAGTTCAACTCACTGCAACGCGAGATCCAACAAGCAATCCGCGATATGAACAGCGCTATTGCAGAATCTAACCGCTTTATTGGTCATCTAAAGAAATAAGCTATCGACAAGGTGAGTCAGCGCCAGCGGCTCACCTTTTCTTTGCCCTAACTTCCCTGCCCGACACTTATCTTCAACCATTCGCCACAATCCCCCCATATTTCCACCCTTCAGATACAACAATCCCCCGATTGTTACCAACCGAGGGATTGCTTAATAACTAATGAAATTAATCAGTAATTACTTTGTACGACCAGCACGCTTACGATCGTTTTCAGTAAGAAGTTTCTTACGAATACGGATGCTTAAAGGTGTCACTTCTACTAGTTCATCGTTATCGATGAATTCTAGTGCTTGCTCAAGTGTGTACTTGATAGCTGGAGAAAGAGTTTGCGCTTCGTCAGTACCAGAAGCACGAACGTTTGTAAGCTGCTTACCTTTCAGGCAGTTAACTGTAAGGTCGTTAGAACGGTTATGAATACCGATGATCTGACCTTCGTAAACTTCGTCTGCGTGCTCAGCAAATAGACGGCCACGCTCTTGTAGGTTAAACAATGCATAAGTCAGTGCTTTACCTGTTGCGTTAGAAATCAATACACCGTTGTTACGCTGACCGATAGTACCGCCCTTGTGAGGACCGTAGTGATCAAACGTATGGTAAAGAAGACCTGAACCTGAAGTCAGTGTCATGAACTCAGTTTGGAAACCGATAAGACCACGAGAAGGCATCATGAAGTCCATGCGAACACGGCCTTTACCATCTGGTGCCATATCAGTTAGCTCACCTTTACGAAGACCGATATTTTCCATGATACCGCCTTGGTGCTCTTCCACCACGTCGATTGTCACAGTTTCAAACGGTTCCATTAGCTGGCCGTCTTCTTCTTTGATGATAACTTCTGGACGTGATACTGCTAGCTCGTAGCCTTCACGACGCATATTTTCGATCAGGATAGATAGGTGAAGTTCACCACGGCCTGATACGCGGAATTTATCTGGGTCAGCTGTTTCTTCAACACGTAGTGCAACGTTGTGTACTAGTTCTTTTTGAAGACGCTCTAGGATGTTACGTGAAGTAACGAACTTACCTTCTTTACCAGCAAACGGAGAGTTGTTTACTTGGAAAGTCATAGTAACTGTTGGCTCATCAACAGAAAGAGGCGTTAGCGCTTCAACACAGTTCTGATCACAAATAGTGTCAGAAATCTTAAGCTCGCCAAGACCTGTGATTGCAATGATGTCGCCCGCTTTCGCTTCTTCAACTTCATGACGCTCAAGACCTAGGTAACCTAGAACTGTACCTACTTTACCGTTACGCTTAGAACCGTCAGCACTTACGATAGTGACTTGTTGGTTAGCTTTCACTGTACCACGAGTAATACGCGCAACACCGATAACACCAACGTAAGAGCTGTAATCTAGCTGAGAGATTTGCATCTGTAGTGGGCCATCAACATCTACTGAAGGCGCTGCAACGTTATCAACGATAGATTGGAACAATGGTTCCATGTTCTCGCCAGTTTCGCCTTCTTCTAGTGTTGCCCAACCGTTTAGTGCTGATGCGTAAACCACTTGGAAGTCTAGTTGTTCGTCAGTTGCACCAAGGTTATCGAATAGGTCAAATACTTGATCCATAACCCACTCAGGACGTGCACCTGGACGGTCAATCTTGTTGATAACAACGATTGGCTTAAGACCGTATGCAAACGCTTTTTGCGTTACGAAACGAGTTTGAGGCATCGGGCCGTCAACTGCATCAACGATAAGCAATACAGAGTCAACCATAGACATGATACGCTCTACTTCACCACCGAAATCGGCGTGTCCAGGGGTATCTACGATGTTGATGCGGTAGTCATTCCAGTTGATTGCTGTGTTCTTAGCAAGAATGGTAATGCCACGCTCTTTCTCGATATCGTTAGAATCCATCACACGTTCTTCGGCTTCGCCGCGACCCTCTAACGTGCCAGACTGCTGTAGAAGTTTATCAACCAAGGTAGTTTTACCATGGTCAACGTGAGCAATAATTGCGATATTTCTTAATTTATCGATCGATTGATTAGACATTAGTTTCACATTCACTCAGAACATGCAGCATCTTCACTAGAGGCTACTTGATTAAAAAAACGGCTCATAATTTAACAGATTTTACGCCAAAACCCACGAAATATGTGATTTATATCACCAGCTTTTTTATGACCATGCTCTAGAGCCGCATTTTTACTCGCTTTTTGGCCTGATTTTATTTTTTTGAACCCTTCTATTCAGACCATAAATCCCCACTTAACCCTGTTTTCTCACTCCCTACGGATAAAAACATCATTAGAGGTACACAGTTCTCCTTTAATAATAAAAACTCTTTTTTAAGGAGATTATGAATTGACAATAATTTTTAACATCGCGATAGTAAGCATGTTCTATTATTGTTAACGACACATCGCTGCACCAAAACGGTGCATCAATGCATCAAGATAGTGCAAAAATGGATTAATTAAGCTTTAGCAATGCGTAAAAACCGCATTCTTAAAGCTTTTAAAAATTGGCATGGTTTTCGCTTAAGAACATTCAGAACTGCTCATTCTCAGAAATGAGCAACACTAGATTTGCGGCCATGCCCTTATATAACACCGGAGGTTACTCAAGATGTCAGTAGAAAACGTACTAGCGCTGATCCAGGAAAATGAAGTTAAGTTTATTGACCTACGTTTTACCGATACAAAAGGTAAAGAACAGCATATCTCGATCCCATCTCATCAAATTGATGCTGATTTCTTCGAAGAAGGTAAAATGTTTGATGGCTCTTCAGTTGCAGGTTGGAAGGGTATCAACGAATCAGACATGGTAATGATGCCTGACGCATCAAGCGCGGTACTAGACCCATTCACTGAAGACGCTACGCTAAATATCCGTTGTGATATTTTAGAGCCAGCAACAATGCAAGGTTACGACCGTGATCCTCGCTCTATCGCGAAGCGTGCAGAAGAGTTCATGCGTTCAACAGGTATCGCAGACACGGTTCTTATCGGCCCTGAGCCAGAATTCTTCCTATTTGACGATGTTAAGTTTAACACTGACATGTCTGGCTCTTTCTTCAAAATTGATGACGTAGAAGCTGCATGGAATACCGGTTCTGATTTCGAAGGCGGTAACAAAGGTCACCGTCCAGGTGTTAAAGGCGGTTACTTCCCAGTAGCACCTGTTGATTCATCACAAGACATCCGTTCTGCTATGTGTTTAATCATGGAAGAAATGGGTCTAGTTGTTGAAGCTCACCACCACGAAGTAGCAACAGCAGGTCAAAACGAAATCGCAACACGTTTCAACACGCTAACAACAAAAGCGGATGAAATTCAGATCTACAAGTATGTTGTTCATAACGTTGCACACGCATTCGGTAAAACAGCAACCTTTATGCCTAAGCCACTAGTAGGTGATAACGGTTCTGGTATGCACGTTCACCAATCACTAGCAAAAGATGGTGTAAACCTATTCTCTGGTGATAAGTACGGCGGCCTATCTGAAATGGCACTTTACTACATCGGTGGTATCATCAAGCATGCGCGTGCAATCAACGCATTTGCTAACCCTGCTACGAACTCATACAAGCGTTTAGTTCCAGGCTTTGAAGCTCCAGTAATGCTAGCTTACTCTGCACGTAACCGTTCAGCGTCTATCCGTATTCCTGTAGTACCAAGCCCTAAAGCACGTCGTATCGAAGTACGTTTCGGTGATCCAGCGGCTAACCCATACCTAGCATTTGCTGCAATGCTAATGGCTGGCCTTGACGGTATCCAGAACAAGATCCACCCAGGCGAAGCGATGGATAAAGACTTGTACGACCTACCAGCAGAAGAAGCAGCTGAAATCCCAACAGTTGCAGAATCGCTACAAGGCGCATTACAAGCACTAAGCGACGACCGTGAGTTCCTAACGTCTGGCGGCGTATTCTCTGATGACTTCATCGATTCTTACATCGCACTGAAATCTCAAGACGTTGAGAAAGTAAACATGACAACTCACCCACTAGAGTTTGAACTTTACTACTCTGTTTAAGTAATCACTTAATTACTAAACATTAAATACTTAGGCCTGCTTCACAAGCAGGCCTTTTTGATCTTGTTGTCACTCACAAACCAACGACAATAAAGTTTCTTTGATTTCTCCGCCCTGTGCTATCAAACTTGGAGTTAATGGATGAAACTCTCTCGTTTTATAAAAGTAATACCCTCAACAATTGTGGCAATCATGTGGGTCACATCAATACCAACACATGCTTCAACTATCTACTCATGGACAGATGAAAATGGCGTGGTGCACTTTACCGATCAACCTCAAACGCCCGATGCCACTGCTTACCCTTTAAGCGTGACAGAAGTCAGTGGCAATATTGAACAAACCGCAGATACTATTGACACTCAAACCACTGATATTACCGTGGTAGAAGAGCCAGCAAAAACCATTACAACCGTCAGTTTAGTTTCGCCTATGCATGAGCAAACCATCCGCAATAACGAAGGTATCATCAATATTCATGCGGTCACCAACAGCAAACTTAACAATCAAACCCAAGCGCAATTAGTATTAGATGGCGTGCTGAAAGGCGAGCCTCAAACGGAACTCACTTGGACATTAGATAACATTGATCGTGGCAGCCACCAATTACAAATTCAACTAGTTAAAGGCGGCAAGGTTATTGCATCGTCAGACAGTATTACCGTTTATCTGCATCGAGCCACAGTGAAGGCGAACAAGCCAATGCCAGTACAGCCTCGCTAATCCACAGTTTCACCAATTAACAGTGCCCGATCAGCAATAAACAGGTTACACTCAAATGCACCAATTTGGTGCATTTGACCTAAATAAGCCTATTGATGGTTTAGGTAATCAACAAGGATGCTGATTGTGACTACCGCTTTTACCCCTATAATTATTGATAACCTTGTTACTGCAATCATTTTACTGGATGAGCACTTAACGATTCGTTATGTCAATCCTGCCGCAGAACAACTGTTATCGTCGAGTAAGCGCCGTTTGCTGGGCATTACGTTACCAGAGTTATTACAGTATTCATCTCTTGATCTCGATTTAATCGCAGCCACACTACAAAGTGGTCAAGGCCTAGCTGATAGCGATGTCGCTTTTGTGATTGATGAACAGCGTCAACTTTTCAGCTTGAATGCCAGCCCTATTTCGTGGCAAAAAAATCTTTTCGTGATGCTGGAGCTTAAACCTATCGATCAACAACGTCGTATTAGCCAAGAGCTCTCTCAATTAGCTCAGCAGCAAGCAGCGAAAGAATTAGTGCGAGGGTTAGCTCATGAGATAAAAAACCCACTAGGTGGCTTAAGAGGCGCTGCACAGCTACTTGAAAAAGCACTACCCGACCCTAGTTATGTCGAATATACCCAAATGATTATTGAGCAAGCCGACCGATTACGTAATTTGGTCGATAGGTTATTAGGCCCGCAACGGCCAGGCATCAGAAAGACCGATAATATTCATCTCGTATTAGAAAAAGTACGTCAGCTGGTCATACTGGAAAACGACAATAACCTTGTGATTGAGCGCGACTACGATCCAAGTCTGCCCGAGATAGAAATGGATACCGAACAACTCGAGCAAGCCTTACTCAACATTGTCAGTAACGCCGCTCATGTTCTAAAAAAACAAAATGGCGGGATCATTAAACTCAAAACTCGCACAGCCCATCAAGCCTTGATCCAAGGCAAATATGCCCGTATCGCCGCGAAAATTGAAATTATCGATAATGGTCCGGGGATCCCAGCAGAAATCCAAGACACCTTATTCTATCCAATGGTAACCGGTAATGCTGATGGCACAGGGTTAGGGCTATCGATCTCGCAAAACTTAATAGACCAACATAACGGCAAAATTGAAGTGATTAGCTGGCCAGGACACACCAACTTTACGATCTATTTACCAATACAATAATAACGATAGGAGAGTAACGTATGAGCAAAGGATTAATTTGGGTTGTCGATGACGACAGCTCTATTCGCTGGGTAATGGAAAAGACACTTATAACAGCAGGCATGAAGTGTGAAACCTTTGCCAATGCCGATAGTGTACTTGAAGCGCTAGAGCGCAATGTCCCAGATGTATTGGTCTCTGATATTAAAATGCCGGGAACAGATGGCTTAACGTTACTAAAACTCTTACAACAAGATTACCCACTCTTACCGGTGATAATCATGACGGCACATTCAGACTTAGATGCCGCTGTGAACGCCTATCAACGTGGGGCATTTGAATATCTCCCTAAGCCATTTGATATTGATGAAGCCGTAAGTTTGGTTGAGCGCGCGGTTAGTCATAGCCAAGAGCAGAAACGTCAACAGCAACCAGAAACAGAAATAAAAGCAGTACCTGAAATTATCGGTGAAGCCCCTGCTATGCAGGAAGTTTTCCGTGCTATTGGTCGCCTTTCTCGCTCATCTATATCGGTATTGATTAACGGCGAATCCGGTACAGGTAAAGAACTTGTCGCTCACGCTTTACATCGCCATAGCCCACGCAGTAAAAATGCCTTTATTGCCCTGAATATGGCCGCCATACCCAAAGACTTAATTGAATCAGAACTGTTCGGACATGAAAAAGGCGCATTTACTGGCGCCAACAGTGTTCGCCAAGGTCGATTTGAGCAAGCCAACGGTGGAACACTGTTTCTTGATGAAATCGGTGATATGCCATTAGATATTCAAACCCGTTTACTGCGTGTCTTAGCTGATGGGCAGTTCTATCGTGTCGGTGGACATTCTCCTGTTAACGTCGATGTCCGTATTATTGCGGCAACGCATCAAAACCTAGAGCGCCTTGTTGCCAGTGGTGATTTTCGTGAAGATTTATTTCACCGCCTAAACGTTATTCGGGTGCACTTACCGTCACTAAAAGATCGCCGCCAAGATATCCCCCAGTTGGCGCGTCACTTCCTGCAACGTGCGTCCAACGAGTTAGGAGTAGAAGTCAAAACCCTACATCCAGACACGACCGAACAGCTAGCAGCACTGGATTGGCCGGGTAATGTTCGCCAACTAGAAAATATTTGTCGCTGGCTTACTGTCATGGCAAGCAGCAGTGAGGTCTTACCTAGCGATCTCCCCCCTGAGTTGCTCGAAAATAATCAAAGCACTTTATCAACTCAGCAAGAGAATCAACATTGGCAGCAAGGCTTACAGCAATGGGCAAAACAAGAACTTCAGCAAGGTAATGAAAACTTATTGGCAGAAGCCCTACCTGAGTTTGAAAAAATCTTGCTAGAGACTGCGCTACAACATAGCCACGGTCATAAACAAGAAGCGGCTCGATTATTAGGTTGGGGAAGAAATACCCTAACCAGAAAACTCAAAGAGCTGGGTATTAACGACTAATCATCGCCATATAATATCGGGTTGCAGGTGAAGGCGATCACATTTAGCTGCAACGATTATGTTCACGTTATACACTTTGCTTATACTTAACGCTCAGTTTTCATCGGAATAATCATAATGATCAACAAGCATCTTCCTTTGACGGATCTACACCGTCACCTTGATGGCAATATTCGCCCTCAAACTATCCTAGAACTTGGCCAGCAATTTAATATGGCGCTACCAGGCCATGATCTAGAAAGTTTACGCCCACATGTTCAGATCGTTGAAGCTGAGCCAAGTCTTGTGGCTTTTTTGTCAAAGCTAGACTGGGGCGTTGCAGTATTAGGCGATCTCGATGCTTGTCGTCGTGTCGCTTATGAAAACGTTGAAGATGCCTTGCATGCACAAATTGATTATGCCGAACTACGTTTCTCACCTTACTACATGGCAATGAAGCACAACTTGCCGATCGCAGGTGTGGTTGAAGCTGTTATTGATGGAGTAGAAGCAGGTTGTCGTGACTTTGGTATCAAAGCGAACTTGATCGGTATTATGAGCCGTACTTTTGGTGTTGAGGCTTGTCAGCAAGAGCTTGATGGCTTACTCGCTCACAAAGATAAATTGGTCGCGATTGATTTAGCCGGTGATGAATTAGGTCAGCCTGGCGCGCAATTTAACCCACACTTTAAACAAGTTCGTGATGCAGGCTTGCGTGTAACCGTTCATGCTGGTGAAGCGGCTGGCTCTGAAAGTATGTGGCAAGCAATTAATGAGCTTGGCGCGGTACGTATTGGTCACGGTGTAAAAGCGATTCAAGATCCAAAACTGATGGACTACCTAGCAGAGCATAAAATTGGTATTGAATCGTGCATTACCTCAAACATTCAAACCAGTACTATTAGCAATATCAAAGATCACCCTATCAAGCCATTCCTCGAGCATGGCATTTTAGCCTGCCTCAACACTGACGACCCTGCCGTTGAAGGTATTGAATTACCTTACGAGTATGAGGTTGCAGCCCCAGCGGTTGGGTTAAGCCAAGCCCAAATCGAACAAGCACAACGCAATGGCTTAGAGATCGCCTTCTTGAGTGAAAGCGAGAAACAAGCACTTCGCGAGATGGCAGCACAACGCAGTTAATCACTCACGCGATAAAGATCAGATAACAAAAAGCCCCATTCCAGCATTGCTCGAATGGGGCTTTTTCATTTAATCCAATAAGATTAAATCACTCGTGAAAACTGCTGTTGACGAGCACGATCACGTAAGTATTTATCGAAACACATACAAATATTACGGATCAATAAACGTCCCTTCAGCTCAACAAAAATATGTTGCTCATCTACCGCTACTAACTCATCATCAATAAAGGTTTTTAGAAGTTCTAAATCTTCAGCAAAATATTGATCAAAATTGATATTAAATTCCGCTTCAATCGCTTTCTTATCAAGCTGAAAATTACAAATGAGAGCTTTGATCACTTCACGACGCAGTAAGTCGTCCGCATCGAGCGAAACCCCTTTCCACAGTGCGTTTTGTTTTTCTTCAATATCGCGGTAGTAATGCTTTAACTCTTTTTGGTTTTGCGCATAGCAATCGCCAATCATAGAAATCGCTGATACACCCATACCTAATAAATCACACTCACCTTGAGTGGTGTAACCTTGGAAATTACGATGCAAAATCCCTTCACGCTGGGCAATTGCTAATTCATCATCCGGTTTTGCAAAGTGATCCATACCAATAAATTGGTATCCTGCCGCCGTCAAAGTCGCAATGGTATCTTGTAAGATACCTAACTTTTCTTTGGCACTCGGTAATAGCTCTTCGCTGATCTTACGTTGTGCCGCAAACAATTTAGGCATGTGGGCGTAATTAAACACCGATAAACGCCCCGGATTCATCGCCAGTACTTGCTCTAATGTTTTCGCAAACATTTCACGATTTTGTAGCGGTAAACCATAAATCAAATCAAGGTTCGTTGAACGGAACCCCAACTCACGTGCACGCTCAACCATCGCAAAGATAAACGTTTCGTCTTGCTCACGATTAACCAGCTTTTGCACGTCTTTATTGAAATCTTGCACACCGATACTTAAACGATTAAAGCCTTCACTGCGAAGGTGATCAAGAATATCGAGTTCAATTTCACGCGGATCGACTTCTATACTGATCTCAGCATCATCATCAAAATTAAACGCCGCACGCAAGCTATTCATTAAACGACTGATCTGCACTGCAGTAAGAAACGTGGGTGTACCACCGCCCCAGTGTAATTGACTCACTTGGCGATCGCCTAATAAAGTCGCACGTTGTTTAATTTCTTGTTCTAGCTTATCCAAGTAGTCATCCGCTTTATGCTGATGACGGGTAATAATTTTATTACAGCCACAGTAGTAACAAAGCTTATGACAAAATGGAATGTGAATATAAAGCGATAGCTTACGATCAGGGTATTGCTTACATGCCATCTCAAATTCAGCAGACGTGAACGCTTCATTAAACTCTAATGCAGTTGGGTAAGAGGTGTAACGCGGACCTGAGTAGTTGTATTTTTCAATCAGGGCCTGATCCCAAATAATCTGCTCATTTGACATGACATATTTCCAATATTGTAGGGAGAATAAAGAGTTAAACGTGTAATGATAGTAAAACGAATAACACTTATAGTTTATAAGACAATACAGCCATCGCCTAATCAGATTAGACGATGACTGTAATCGTTCAGATCAAGTCATTAAGACTTCGTAGACAGGATAGCATCCAGCTCGACCGCAATAGCTTCTTGTAATCGAGTTTCAGCCTTCATTCGCTCCAGATCAAAGCGCATTCGAGCACGTTTCTCTGTTTGTTGACGCGCTTCACCGCGAGGCATATCTTTTACTACCTCATACAGCTCTGTAATAGCTGGATAAGTGGCTGCAAAATCAACACTCTTATCAGCCTGTAGCGCTTCCATCAACTTATACAAACGAATCGCCGCTTCAGACAAATCACATTGTCCTTGCTTGGTCGCTGCGGCAATCACATAAACGCTCTCTAAAATCGTATTATTACGCGTTTCTATCGCCTCTTTTTGCTGTTGTTCAGCACGGGCTAAAAAAACTTTATGGCGTTGATTTTGTTGGTATAGCTTAACAAGTAACGTTCCCGCATAAATACCAAGCGCGGTTACAATTGTGCCACCAATAACAAGCAGAAGCGTCAAATCCTGCAACGGTTACTCCTTACCGAATTTATCTAAATCCATCTTTTCAAATTGATCGAGTAAATCATCATCAGACTTAACCGCTGGGCGGTACTCATCTTCCTCGAACAATTCAACTTCATCTTCTTCCATCAAACCAAGCTGCTTCATAAGCTGCTCAATACGATCAAGTTTTTGGTCGACTTGTTTCTGCAAGCCTGCACCTAACTTTTCACCAGCATCTAAGCGATCAAGAAGAACCATCAGCTGCGCATCATTTTCAAGCATTGCTAATTCTTGCTCTGCTGACATACGACGTTGCTGTTTGGTCATTGGCTTTTTCGGCTCAACGATCAAAGGAATTGGTTTTTTACTACCAAGACGTGGGTCTTTTTTCTGCGCGGCATTACGCTGCTTAGTTTCTTCAACGGCAGAATGGCGACTACCAGTTTTTAAGCCTTTACGCTTTTTCGCTTTCTGGCGCTGGCGAGATTCGATCTCTAATTGGTTCGGCGTTTTATCACGGTATACCGCTGGGCCTTCAGAACCAATCTTACGGCCTCTTTTTTTACGGGTCATTACTGGGTTTTCCTCAGCAAAATCACATCATTTCCAACAAACTCAACTTCTAAGCCATCACGTTGCGCTAAAAAGCGGAACGTATCGCGACTAAAGAAACTGACGTGGGTTGGATCGTTCTTATAATGCCAACGTGTAAACGCTTCGGCATCGGTTGCTAGCTTTGTCATTAACCCTAGCCATCCGCCAGGTTTAATCATACTCAGCAGCAGCCCCCATTCCTTCGCAGGCTGATTAAAATGTTCTATGGCTTCGGTACACGTAACAAAGTCATATTGACGCGTTAATACACTAGGATCAGGTGCAAAATATGGATCATAGATCGCCATATTATATCCCATTTCGTCCAACATAATGGAAAGTGTTGGACCAGGACCGCTGCCAAAGTCTAAACCATCTAATGGCCCAGCCGGTAAACGTTCCACTAATGGTGTCGCTAAACGACCTAAAAATTGGCGATAACCCATATCATCTGGATTATTTTGATGTTGATCATAAACCGCTTTTTCTTGTTCTGGCGATAACTGAGCCTCAGGATCAGCAAAAATTAACGCGCATTGCTGACAACGAAAATAGCAGCGATTTTTATCTTCAACAAATACTCCATGCTGTTCACTATGGCACAGTGGACATGGCTGCATGATCACTTCTCCGGTGTTGCCGATTATTAGCAAAATCGGAACTGGTGTAAAATCGAGCGGGCTATTCTATACCCAATCGCGGTCAAGATGTAGTTTTGCCGACAAATTGTGCAAGTTTATCTGTAAATACGATAATGATAGATAAAAGATCAACAAGTTAACTTGTTTATAATGCAGATAGAAAAAGAGGGGAAAAGAAAAAAGCGATAGGCTTGCACCTATCGCTCTATATGTAAGCCACTGGCTTATATTCTGTCTAGTCATCCTAACTAGCGTGTAACGTCCCGGTTAAGCAACGTTCCCTTTGTTATTAGTGCTTTCCTTGCGAACTTGTTGTTCGTCATCATCCTGATGAGTTTTACTCTTCCGTGTCCTGTCCATAGTAATTCAACTCGTCCTGAGTTGGCGTTCCATTTCGCTTACTATCATCCTGATAATAATGCCACCATCCTTGTGAGCACGTTATCCATAACGTACCACTTATTGCGACGACATCATGTCGTTGCAAAATCTTATCCGTAAGTGTCTTCCTGACAATCCAATACGCTTCTTGCGTCAACCCTAGTCATCCTAACTAGACGTCCTGTGATCCTTTGAGCTCCTGCTCATGCCATCCTAGCGTTTCCATCCCTTGTCGCTTTCCCTGTCGACACGAGATAATTTACAGTAACCAAAAACTGAAACAATGTACCGATATCACACTTTTAAAAGCACAAACCACTAAAAAAACGCAAACCATTGTTATTGAAGGATAATGTATTTTTATCTGCAAAATTTCGAGCTAAAACAACCCTCACAAATGGCAGATCTCTTACAAGCTGTTGAGCAAATAAGACAGAAGTAAAAATAGTCTTGCTGAATGAAGCACTAAAAGATATAAAACGATAACTATCAGGCAATAAAAAAGCAGCCTTTAGGCTGCTTTTTTTCAATTCGGATCAAGCGATTTTAGTGCAAGCCGCCGACATATTGTGACAACGCATTAATTTCATCATCACTTAATTTTGCAGCAACCGAACGCATCATCGCGTTCATATCATTAGCACGGACACCTGAACGGAACTCTTCCAGTTGAAGTTTTACGTATTCTGCATTTTGACCAGAGATCTTAGGGAATCCAGATAAGCTCGTACCATTGCCACGAGGACCATGACACGCAATACAGGCAGCAATACCACGTTCAGTATCGCCAAAACGATAAAGTTGTTGCGCGACTTCAACGGATTCTTTGGGGGAAGTATTATCTGATATAGGCAGAGAAGCATAATATACTGCGATATCTGCGATATCTTGATCAGAAAGGGCCATGGCCATTCCTCCCATAACAGGATTATTACGTCCCTGTTTTCCGCCGGTAGCCATTGCCTGTTTGTATTCTTTTAATTGCTTTTCAAGATATTTAGGATGCTGTCCAGCAAGCTTCGGGGATTGCTGCATTAACGCTGCATTGCCATCTGTACCATGGCAGGCGGCACACGTTGCAGCTTTCAGTTTACCTGCTTCGATGTTGCCTTCTTCAGCCGTGGTCGAATAACTAGCAAGAAGGCTTAATATTAATATTAATTTCTTCATGACATTCCGTTTATAATTATAGGGCTTCCACTACCACAAGTAATGCTCACTTACATAGTATACAATACGATCACAAACCAAGCTCGGTTTCACATATTTTACACATCTTCACATAAAAGCAATCAGTCGACTACATGAAGACTGGACGGAGTTAACAGTGAATCAACCTCTCAACTACAGAAATACAAGTTTTATCACAAGTGCGCCAGATATTCGTCACTTGCCGCAAGATGCAGGCGTTGAGATTGCATTTGCTGGTCGCTCTAACGCGGGCAAGTCGAGTGCGCTAAACCGCTTAACCGATCAAAAAGGGTTAGCGCGTACTTCAAAAACGCCTGGTCGTACTCAACTGATCAATATGTTTGAAGTGGTTCAAGGCTGTAACCTTATCGATTTACCTGGTTATGGTTTTGCACAAGTCCCTCTTGAAATGAAATTAAAATGGCAGAAGTCGCTAGGAGAATACCTTCAGCGTCGTGAGTGCTTACAAGGCCTTGTGGTATTGATGGATATCCGTCATCCGATGAAAGATCTTGACCAACAAATGATTAATTGGGCACTTGAAAGCCGTTTACCTGTGCTGGTCTTACTGACTAAAGCAGACAAGCTAAAAAGTGGTGCTCGTAAAGCACAGGTGCTAAAAATCCGCCAAATGACTAAAGAGTTAGAAGGTGACGTACAAGTTGAAGCTTTCTCTTCGTTAAAAGGTATTGGCGTCGATCAAGTTCGCCGTAAATTGGATGAGTGGTACGCACCAGAGCTAGAGCGCCAACGTGTGCTTGCCGGTGGTGATGATGCTTTCCCTGAGCAAGTAGAAGAAGACAACGAGTAAAATACGTTGTTTATATAGCTCTAAGGATTGGAGCTATAAAAGTTCCCCACCATCTCGGTGGGGCAAATTAAGAGAGAAACAGGAGGTATTTTAGTTTTGTGCAACAAACAATAATGATTTCCACTCTTAGTGCAATCCCTTCCCTTTATATGACTCAACTTACATGTTTTTTTGCGACTCTCGACCATATTCCCCTCTGAATTCCGATATAAATATTGCTTACCCGCCTCTACTTAGTACATTATTTTCTTAACAAAATAACAACATAAAATGTTAATAAACCATGTTTAGTTCTGGAAGTTTATTACAACCACATTTAACCAAAAAAAGAGCAAAAAAAAACCACTCCCAATAGTGTAGGAATGGTTATTTCATGGATTTGTTGAACGGCTGATAATGTCATCAGCACTGACAGCAAATATGAACAAGAAGCTGTTTTTAGTATAGCGACTGTTTTTATTTTTTAAAGTATTTACTCTAAAAAATAACAACTAAAAAGAAAATTTAAGAGAAAAAGGCGAATAAATAAGCCAAAAAGATCAAATAGACCAATGAACGACCATAATTTGATTAGTAATTAGCTAAATAGAGAGAAACGAAAAAGAAAGAAATAATCAACAGACAACAAAGAAAGGTATAAACGGAGAGAAAAAATTTTCGAGCGCACAATAAAAAACGCCCCGGTCCAAAGTGAGACCAGGGCGGCTGAATCAGCCAAATCCAATAACGTGAAACAAAAGGTCTGAAAGATAGAACATCTTACCTCTGTACCCTACACCTGTAACTGTATATCAAACGTGCAGTTTTTGGAACCCCTAAATGTAGTTTTTTTTCACTTTGTTGTAAGTAAATTTTACATATTGGTTTTTATTTGTCGCTTATTTTTAACAAAAAAAATAGCCAGCATCGTGCTGACTATTTATTATTATTCTTATTATTGCCAATAAAAATTAGTGCGCTTGATCCCAGTTATCACCGTAACCAGTATCTGCGATAAGCGGTACATCCAGCGTCGCTGCTTGTTCCATTAATGCTTTAACTGATGCAGTTACCGCTTCAAGTGCTGATTCTTTCACTTCAAACACTAATTCATCGTGTACTTGCATTAATAAACGCACATCGCCTTCCGGTTGTTGTTGCACCCAACCATCAACCGCAATCATCGCCAACTTGATGATATCAGCTGCGGTTCCTTGCATTGGCGCATTGATTGCTGCACGCTCCGCTGCTTTTCGACGTAAACCATTACGTGATTTAATGTCTGGTAGATATAAGCGACGACCAAAGAGCGTTTCAACATAACCTTGCTCTGAAGCCGCATTACGCGTGCTTTCCATGTATTCTAAAACACCTGGATAACGCTCAAAATACACATTCATGTAGTTTTGTGCTTCATTACGTCCCATATCTAGCTGCTTCGCCAAACCAAATGCACTCATGCCATAGATCAAACCGAAGTTGATCGCTTTAGCACGGCGACGTTGCTCACTACTTACCTGCTCAATATCTAAGCCAAGGATTTCAGCGGCCGTTGCGGCGTGGATATCTTTACCATGACGGAAAGCATCTAATAATGCTTTATCACCGGATAAATGCGCCATAATACGTAATTCAATTTGAGAGTAATCGACCGCTAAGATCTTATACCCGCTTTGTGCGACAAACGCTTGGCGAATACGACGACCTTCTTCATTACGTACTGGAATATTCTGCAAATTTGGATCGCTTGATGATAGACGTCCGGTTGCAGTCACGGCTTGATGGTAAGAAGTATGCACTCGACCCGTTGCAGGATTCACCATCTTAGGCAACTTATCGGTGTAAGTAGATTTCAGTTTTGCAAGTCCACGATATTCTAAGAGTAACTTAGGCAGTGGGTAATCAAGCGCCAGCTCTTGCAATACTTCTTCATTGGTTGACGGTGTACCAGATGGCGTTTTCTTTAAAACAGGTAATCCCATTTTTTCAAATAGGATCGCTTGAAGCTGTTTTGGCGAGCTTAAATTAAATTCTTGCTCCGCAATTTCAAACGCTTTTTTCTCAATTTCATCAAGTCGAGCAGCGATCTCTGTTGATTGTGCGCCAAGCAACATACTGTCGACATAAACACCCGTGCGCTCCATACGTGAAAGTACTGGCACTAATGGCATTTCGATAGTTTCAAAGACATGCTTAAGTTTGTCGTCAGCTTCTACTTTAGGATACAACGTATTGTGCAAACGCAAAGTAATGTCAGCATCTTCAGCAGCATAAGGGCCCGCTTGCTCTAAATCGATTTGATTGAACGTTAGCTGCTTTTTACCTTTACCTGCAACCTCTTCAAAGCTGATATTCTTATGCTCTAAATAACGTAGGGCAAGGCTATCCATATCATGACGCCCAACAACGCTATTAAATACATAAGATTCAAGCATGGTATCGAACACAATACCCTGCATTTCAATGCCATAACGAGCAACAATACTGGCATCAAACTTAAGGTTTTGGCCAATTTTCGCTTGTTTTGGATCTTCAAGTAATGGTTTTAACTGCTCAAGTACCCAATCACGGTCAAGCTGCGCTGGCGCATCAAGATAATCGTGAGCCACAGGGACGTAAGCCGCTTTACCTTCTTCAATCGCAAAAGACACACCGACGACATTCGCCGTCATGTAATCTAAACCATCGGTTTCGGAATCAAAGGCAAACGCCTCTGCCGCTGTTAATTGTTCAAGCCATGTTGCAAAACTTTCTTTATCTAAAATCGTTTCATACCCGCTACGATCAATCGTTGGTGCAACGGCTTTTTTTTCAGCTGGCACATCACCTGATTTTTCGTCAGCAACAATACGGCCATCACTTCCATCAAGCATTTCAGTTAACCAACGACGGAACTGTAACTTACCAAACAGCTCGGTGAGAGCATCTGTATCTGGCACACCTTTACGCAGTTCATCAGGTGTTACATCTAGCTCAACATCCAATTTAATGGTGGCAAGCTTATATGACATGTAAGCCGCTTCTTTATTATCAATCAGCTTTTTCGCCATGGTTTTTGAACCACGGAAACCGAGAGCGGCAATATCATCTAAATTATCGTATAAGGCATCTAACCCACCGATACCGGTAAGCAATGCTTTTGCTGTTTTCTCACCAACCCCAGGCACACCTGGAATGTTATCCACTTTATCGCCCATCAGAGCAAGGTAGTCGATGATCAATTCAGGACCAATCCCAAACTTATCCACAACACCGGCGGGATCCATCACAACATCAGTCATGGTATTGATCAAAGTAACATTTTGATCCACCAGCTGCGCCATATCTTTATCACCTGTACTGATAAGTACTGGCATACCTTGTTGTGATGCTTGTGTGGATAACGTGCCAATCACATCATCAGCTTCAACCCCAGAGATCGCGATCAATGGTAGCCCCATCGCTTTGATCACCGCATGCAATGGTTCGATCTGACTGCGAAGATCGTCCGGCATCGGTGGACGATTGGCTTTATATTCAGGATACATATCATCACGGAAGGTTTTCCCTTTCGCATCAAAGATCACTGCGATATGTTCGGTTGAAAATTGACGTAACATGCTACGTAGCATGTTTACAACACCATAAATTGCGCCCGTCGGCTCACCGTCAGAATTAGTGAAATTCGGTGCAGCATGGTAAGCGCGATAAAGGTAAGAGGATCCATCAATCAGGATCAATGGATTTTCTGGAATAGTTGCCATAGGGTTATTCTTATATCCAAGCGTTTGTCGTTCAGGTTAGTAGCTCTATTATCGACCATATTAGGCGTTGAGCGACAGGAAAAATGCAATAACCATAGAATGCCACGCCCTGTCGCAAGTGTTAACCAATGTTTTATTCTATTCTCACTTTTTCTGTGGATAACTTTGTTAGTATTTAATTTACGCCAGTTGATCGTTTTTTGGGTAATTTGACAAATAAGAAACTATTGCAAACACAATCAACAACTTAGCCATGAACCTTAATTTCGATCCTCGATCCCTATTTGATCATTAATTGTGGAAAACCTCATAGTGATAAAGCCAAATGCGGTAATAACATCATAAATATCAGACGATTTGTTTAGTATCAAAACCAAAAATAACTAAATTGCGGTAATTTTAGCCGCTTATACACTATTTAATGGCAGAGATACCTATCAGTGAAAATTTATCTTCGATAAAAAACTAAAGCATAGAAAGTTGATCTCTTTTTTATCTTAATAGTGATCAATAAAGACGCTTCGATCGTGGCACAGTAAAATCACACATAAAGACTATGCCATCGTGAATGCAATAGAAAAAAATAAACGGCTTAACGATAACGGATCAATGGAAGATAAGAATAGACTAGACAGATCTTAAAAAAGAAAAAGCGACGCTACGATGAGTAGCGTCGCTCAGCAGAAGTGGTGTTCGGTTATTAGCCCTACACTAATAACACGCAACCGGAGCTGTAGTACACTGGAAGCAATGTGAGCAATGTCGTGCCATCAAGACGATATGATTATGTTCCATCCCTATCGCCTGAGTGCATGTTAATAATAACCATTCTCACTTGAGATGCAAGTATTTTATTGAGAATAATTGTCATTTGACACGATATTTTTTAACCAGTGTCTTCACTGTATAAAAAAAACGATCTTAGGATCGGTTTCTTCTTTAACCCTTATCACTAGTAACAAAACTATTGATTAGTCTTTGCCGCCACTAACGTTTGCGGTGGTAACGTTGTCAGCTTATCAATTAAGTAATTAAGTAATACGCCATAAATAGGCACAAATAGTCCGAGACTAATAATTAACTTAAAGCTGTAATCCACCAACGCAATTTCCGTCCAATTTGCTGCCATAAACGGATCGGGACTGTGGTAAAACGCTATACCAAAGAACGCAATGGTATCAATCGCATTACCAAAAATAGTGGAGGCCGTTGGGGCTATCCACCATTGTTTTAATTGGCGTAGGCGGTTGAATACCGACACATCTAAAATTTGCCCTAGCAAGTAAGCCATAAAACTGGCAATCGCAATACGAGCAACAAACAGATTAAATTCCGTTAAATGTCCTAGCCCTTGGTATTCGCCTTGGAAGAACAAGACCGATAATAAATACGATACGAGCAGCGCAGGCATCATGACACGGAAAATAATTTTACGCGCCATTCCAGCCCCAAAAATACGCACGGTAAGATCGGTAGCTAAAAAGATAAACGGAAAAGTAAACGCTCCCCAGGTGGTGTGATAACCAAATACGGTAAAAGGTAACTGCACTAAATAGTTACTCGATGCAATTACGAGTAAATGAAATAGCACTAAATAACCTAGGGCTTTACGTTGCTGTTGTGGAGTAAAAGAGGGTGAAGCTATAGCATTAGATTGAGATAAAGCAGTCGTCATGTGAGACCTTTTTGTCAATGGGGGGAGGGAACCCAAACATACTTTGCTGCCAGCGTTTTATCGCCAACAACGACCAGGTCGGCGATTATACAGAAACCAGCTTGCTTGCCTAGCTTTTGATCTTACCAGCGAGATTAATTTAATAAGCTCGCAATAAAAGTGAGTGTTTCTTCATCGTCATCACTCATGGCTTCAAGCCATAACGCACCGCTGTAATGCTCACCTTTTAACAGCAAACGACAACCTTCAAAATCAATCAACCAAATATGTAGATCTGCATTACTTTCTTTCTCTACCATCTTAGCATCAATGGCGAGTAAGAAAGATTCTGCGATCGTATCAAAACTATCGAAATCAAATGCCGGGCTTTTAATCGATAAAAAACGTGCGTCGCGTTCAAACTGACGAATACCGAATACGTGACTTATTACTGCTGTCATCATGACTCCTATTTATTGCTTTAAATAGCGGGCTTCAATCCTTGTTATCCCTTGATGTAACCAAGTGTTAATTAGCATTACAAAGGTTAAGGTTGCTCTAGTATTCCACTTATCATCGTGGTCTTATTGGGCTGCTGCTGGAGTACGTTATCGCGAGTCCCGTCGCATAACCTAGCAGCTCGGTGAAATGAATATTCCACCAAAAATACGCAAGCTGTTTTGTCGTGACCAAACACCCTATTAAGGCTGTTTCTTTAACGCATTCTAGCCGGGCTTACCATGAGCCCGGTTTTTTTATATCTATACTCAACTTGCTAGATTCGATATTTTAATGCGGCTCTTCAATTGCCAATAAATGATCACGGATCAAGCCTAAAAAAACCTCTCCGTATTTTTCTAGTTTACGCTGACCCACCCCGTTCACCGCAAGAAAGTCGCCATTTGACGTCGGTAATCGCTCTGCCATTTCCATTAAGCTGGCATCGTTAAACACCACATAAGGCGGTAGATCTTCTTCATCAGCAATCGCTTTTCGCAATTTACGTAACTTGGCAAACAATTTTTTATCGTACTGGCGATTCGCGAGTTTATTCACTTTCATGTTACGGGCAATATTATCCAGTCGCGGAACTGCAAGTTCTAAACCAATCTCAGCACGTAATAGTGGGCGGGCTTTTTCTGTTAATTGCAGTACGGAATTACGGCTAATATTCTGGGTTAAGTACCCCAAATGAATTAACTGGCGTAATACACTCACCCAATATTCATGGCTGTATTCACGCCCAATACCATAAGTACTTAATTTATCATGTCCATGCTCGCGGATTCGTTGGTTTTGCATCCCACGAAGCACTTCAACGATATAGGTAATACCGAAACTTTGGTTAACACGGTAGACACAAGACAAGGCTTTTTGCGCCACTTCGACCGCATTAAAACGCTGCGGCGGATCTAAACACACATCGCAATTACCACATGGCTCATCACGGTGCTCACCAAAGTAATGCAACAATACCTGACGACGACAAGTTTGTGCTTCAGCAAACGCGCCCATCGCATGCAGTTTATGACGCTCGACGTCCTTTTGCTGCCCTTCTTCTTTTTCATCTAAACAACGGCGAAGCCATGCTAAATCTGAAGGATCGTATAACATTACCGCTTCAGCAGGTAAACCATCACGCCCTGCTCGACCTGTTTCTTGGTAATAAGATTCAATGTTACGAGGAATATCAAAATGCACGACATAACGCACATTGGGTTTATTGATCCCCATACCAAAGGCAACAGTGGCAACCACGATATGAATATCATCCCGTTGAAACGCCTCTTGAACATTGGCTCGCTCAACATGATCTAACCCCGCATGATAGGCCTCTGCACGTATGCCTTTATCTCGCAGTTTTTCACTGATCTGTTCTACTTTCTTACGACTATTGCAATAAATAATGCCGCACTGCCCACGCATACCTTCAACATAGCGAATAATTTGTGTTAACGGTTTATGTTTTTCCCACAAAATATAACGAATATTCGGGCGATCAAAACTGCCTAGATACTCATGAGGACTCTGCAATCCTAGGCGGCTAACAATATCATGGCGGGTTGTTTCATCTGCTGTGGCAGTTAATGCCATTATCGGTAGGTTTTCAAACGACTGCTTCAATCGTCCGAGAGCAGCATATTCTGGTCTAAAATCATGTCCCCATTGGGAGATACAATGCGCTTCATCAACCGCGACCATCGCCAGCGGTACATCACGTAAACGATCAATAAAATCATACGTTAATACGCGCTCTGGCGAGACATAGACTAGCTTTACAGTCGCATCTTTCATCGCATCAAACACGGCGAGGATCTCATCACGTTCCATCGTCGAATTGATATAGGCGGCAGCAACACCATTGGCTTTAAGTTGATCGACCTGATCTTTCATCAATGAAATAAGCGGTGAAATAACCAGCGTGATCCCTTCTTTTAATAAGGCAGGGATCTGATAACACAATGACTTACCACCACCCGTTGGCATAATCACCAAGCAATCTTCGTCACGATTGACGGCATCAATCACATCCAGTTGACCTACACGAAATTGCTGATAACCGAAAATTTCCTGTAAAACAGACTCGCTCGTAGATGCTGATAATGCAGAACTGGGTCCATGATGGCAGACGGATGACATGATAAGTCTCTTGGCTAAACGGGGCGTTCATTCTATACCTAAAGCCCCCTTTGATGCGAGGTAGTAACTTGGCTATCAATTAAAAACTCGATGCTCTGGTTTTCCATCATCTTTTCAGCAATAAAATAAATACTGGTATATCAAGCGATCTTGTTTATATACTGCTATAGAATAAAAGTTAACCAATGTTAGATTTGGAGTTTCATGGAAGATAACAACAATCTCGCTAAGCGTGGGATCATTCTCGCTATTTCTGCCTATACCATGTGGGGAATAGCGCCGATCTACTTCAAATCCATTACCTGCGTTCCTCCGCTCGAAATACTGAGTCATCGCGTGATTTGGTCGTTCTTCTTCCTTGCACTCATTATTGCATTCAGCCGCCAGTGGGTGCGTGTCAAAGCCGTTCTCACTCAACCGAAAACGCTTTTCCTACTCACAATATCTGCGTTACTTGTCGGTTGTAATTGGCTTATTTTCATCTGGGCGGTCAATAACAATCATCTTTTAGATGCCAGTTTAGGCTACTACATTAATCCACTGTTAAATGTGCTACTCGGCATGTTGTTACTGGGTGAGAGGTTACGTCGCTTACAGTGGGCGGCAGTTTTAATCGCTGCGATCGGTGTTATTGCCGAGCTCATTCAATTTGGGTCATTACCTTGGATTGCCTTTGCACTTGCGACCAGCTTTGGGTTTTATGGCCTATTACGAAAAAAAATCAATATTGATGCTCAAACTGGCTTATTTATTGAAACCTTTGTGTTGTTACCGTTAGCCGCTATTTATCTCTTTTTTATCAGTAGCAGCCCAACGGCTAACCTGACGGATAATTCCTTCAATCTCAATTTACTGTTAGTCGCTGCCGGTATTGTCACTACCTTGCCTTTACTGTGTTTTACCGGTGCTGCAACGAAATTAAAGCTCTCTACCTTAGGTTTTCTACAATATATCGGCCCTAGTTTGATGTTCGTATTAGCGACTTTTATTTATAAAGAGCCGTTTAAATTAGAACATGGCATTACCTTTGGCTGTATTTGGTTAGCGCTGTTGTTATTTAGTATTGATGGGATCCGAACTCATCAGCAATCATCGAATAATAAAAATTAGCAGCTAACTTGTTTGCCTTTAGATAATCATTCGACATGTATGATAGAACTCTCATTTTTATTATCTAACTCAAGCAAATAAAAGTATAAAATAGCGTTCAGTTAACGACATTACTCCACTCATAAGGATTGACGATGCCAAGGTTTACCTCCGCTACAGCCTTTTTATTGAGTGTTTGTTGTTTTTCATTTCCAGCACTAGCCAATGAAGTTCAACAAGCCTCTGATCATATTGAACCTGAGCCGAGTATTAACCAACAATCACAACAGTTGGTTTCAGGTAAAGAGTGGATGATCGCCACGGCCAATCCTTATGCCAGTCAAGCAGGAGCTGATATTTTACGTCAGGGTGGCAGTGCTGTTGATGCAATGATCACCGCGCAACTAATATTAGGCTTAGTTGAGCCACAATCATCAGGGATCGGTGGTGGTGGATTTTTGGTGTATTGGGATAATGACAATAACCAAATGACGACATTTGATGGTCGAGAAACAGCCCCTTTTGCTGTGACTCCCCGTTTGTTTCAAGACAATCAAGGTCAGCCACTAAAATTCTATGATGCCGTTGTCGGTGGACGATCTGTCGGTACACCGGGTACGATTAAACTGCTATGGCGCAGTCATCAGCAATACGGAAAATTGCCGTGGAAAACGCTTTTTCTTCCTGCGATCAAATTAGCCAAAGAAGGGTTCATCGTCAGCCCTCGGCTTGCTACAATGGTTGAGAACGATGCAGAAAATCTTCGTCGCTACCCTACGACTAAAGCCTACTTTTTTGACTCACAAGGCAAACCACTTCAAGCAGGAAGTAAGTTAGTTAATAACGCTTATTCAAATACCTTACGTCAAATTGCTGATTATGGCCCAAGAGCCTTTTATCAAGGCGATATTGCACGAGATATTGTTAATACCGTCCAAAACGCAGAAGGTAATCCTGGGGTATTAAACACGATGGATCTCGCCAGCTACAGCGTTAAACAACGTGAGCCTATTTGTGCCCCCTACCGTCAATATCAAATTTGTGGAATGGGGCCACCCAGCTCTGGCGCATTAACCTTGGGGCAAATATTGGCCATGCTCAATCATTATCCCTTGGATAAGCTCGGTGCCGATAACGTCAAAAGTTGGCAGTTAATTGGTGATGCCTCGCGTTTAGCTTTTGCTGATCGCGGTCGCTATATGGCAGACAGTGATTATGTGCCAATGCCTGTTCGTGGCTTACTCGATCCGAACTACCTTGCCGAGCGTGCTAAATTACTCGAGGGAAATAAAGCATTACCCCAAGTAAAACCGGGAATGCCACCTTGGAATCATGCCAATAACCGCGCCAGTGATGAAGCGATCGAACTGCCTTCCACCAGCCATTTATCGATTGTAGATAAAGAAGGTAATGTGGTCTCACTCACCTCGACGATTGAAAACAGTTTTGGTTCACGGTTAATGGTCAGGGGATTTCTACTCAATAATGAATTAACGGACTTTTCATTCCGCAGCCAAATTGAGGGAGTTCCTGTTGCTAACCGAATAGAGCCAGGTAAACGACCTCGCTCGTCAATGACACCCACGATTGTGATGAAAAACAACCAGCCAGTGCTAACCATCGGCTCACCCGGAGGAAGTCAGATCATTGGTTATCTCGCAAAAACCTTAGTCGCATATATTGATTGGGGGATGGATTTACAACAAGCGATCAACTTACCGAATATGAATAATCGCTTCGGTACCTTTGAACTTGAAAAAAACACGCCCGCGGCAGAGTGGGCGCCAAAGCTTGAGAAGCTGGGCTATAAAATCCAAATCAAAGATCTGAATTCAGGTATTCAAGCGATAAGTATTGCGCCAAATCAGCTTATTGGTGCAGCCGATCCTCGTCGAGAAGGTAAAGTGATCAGTCAATAACCGCGTGCTAATACACCGATAAAAACAAAAAGCCCAGCACTCAATGATGATTGCTGGGCTTTATTTTTTGGTGTTACGAACAATTAAAAACGCATGCTATTACATTGGTGTAAGCTTGGCGTACTGAGTCACCAACCACTTAATGCCTTCACCATTAAACGCTACTTGCACACGGCTTTGTGCGCCACTGCCTTCAAAGTTAATGATGGTGCCTTCACCAAATTTTGGATGTTCAACACGCTGACCTAGGTTAAAACCTGTCTCATTAAAGTTGTTATTCACCTGTGTTTGGCTAAAACGACCACTGCTTGCCGGACGTGACACTTGCGCTTTCATGCGGACTTCTTCGACGAACTGGTCGGGAATTTCGCGGATAAAGCGTGAAGGTTTGTGGAAGTTATCTTTACCGTATAAACGACGCATTTCAGCATACGTGATATACAGTTTTTGCATTGCACGGGTCATCCCCACGTAACACAAACGACGCTCTTCTTCTAAACGTCCCACTTCCTCTGTGGTACGTGAGCTAGGGAACATCCCCTCTTCTACACCCACCATAAATACTACTGGGAATTCTAGACCTTTAGCACTGTGCATCGTCATCAACTGCACCGCATCTTCAAAGTCATCCGCCTGACCATCACCGGCTTCTAATGCCGCATGGGCTAAGAAGGCCGCCAGTGGCGTCATGCTTTCTGCTTCTTCTGGGATTTCAAACTGGCGAGTTGCTGTGACCAATTCTTCTAAGTTTTCAATACGCGCTTGGGCTTTTTCGCCTTTTTCTTGCTCGTACATTGCACGTAAACCGGAATGTCGAATGACTTCATCAGTCTGCTGATACATTGGCAAGTCAGCGGTATCGTCTTCAAGCGCATTAATCAGCTCGATAAAACGGCGTAATGAATTCGCCGCACGACCTGCTAAAACTTGCTCTTCAAGCAAGGCAATACTCGATTGCCACATGGTTAAACCACGATCGCGAGCAGCTAAACGAATCGTCTCTAACGTGCGATCGCCCAAACCACGCGTCGGGGTATTTACCACACGCTCAAACGAGGCATCATCATTACGATTGGAGATTAAACGCATGTAAGACAACGCATCTTTGATCTCTTGGCGTTCGAAGAATCGCATACCACCGTAGATACGGTACGGCAGTCCAGCTTGAATTAATGCTTCTTCTAATACCCGTGATTGGGCGTTACTACGGTACAAGAAAGCCGTTTCGTTGAGGCTGCCACCTTGATCGCGCCATTCTTTGATTTTCCCCACCGCAAAACGCGCTTCATCGAGTTCGTTAAACGCAGAATAGAGCGAAATCGGCTCACCTTCACCACCGTCAGTCCAAAGTTTCTTGCCCATACGTTCGTTGTTATTGGCAATCAACTCATTGGCAGCATTTAGAATATTGCCGGTCGAACGGTAGTTTTGTTCAAGGAAAATCGACGACGCATCTTTAAATTCATTTAAGAAACGCTGAATATTTTCAATTTTTGCCCCACGCCAACCATAAATAGACTGGTCGTCATCACCTACGATCATCACATGGCAATCAGGTCCCGCCATTAAGCGTAACCACGCAAACTGAATGCTGTTGGTATCTTGGAACTCGTCAACCAGAATGTGCTTAAAGCGTGCTTGGTAATGTTCACGGATATGCTTGTTATCGCGCAATAACTCGTAAGATCGCAGCAATAGTTCAGCAAAATCGACCATACCCGCACGATCGCACGCTTCTTGGTAAGCGGTGTAAATACGCAGCCAAGTTTGCTCTACAGGATCGCTATAGGTTTCAACGTGTTTAGGACGTAAGCCTTCATCTTTCTTGGCATTGATATACCAAGCAGCCTGACGAGCGGGCCAATGCTTTTCATCTAGATTCTGCGCTTTGATCAAGCGACGCAATAAACGCATCTGATCATCAGAATCTAAAATATTAAAATCTTCCGGCAAACGCGCATCAAGGTAATGAGCACGTAGCATGCGGTGACATAGTCCGTGGAACGTACCATTCCACATCCCCGCACTTGAGCCGTGCATTAACTCATTAATACGCCCACGCATTTCTGCGGCCGCTTTGTTGGTAAAGGTCACCGACATGATCGAATACGGTGATGCTTGCTCTACCGATAACAACCAAGCAATGCGATGAACCAGCACTCGTGTCTTACCACTACCGGCGCCAGCCAGTACGAGGTGGTTACCCAACGGCGCTGCCACCGCTTCTCTTTGTTTATCATTGAGCCCGTCTAATAGGAGTGAAACGTCCATCGCTATCTACTGGTTATTTATACAATGGTGATGATTATAACAGCACGAAAAAAGATTGCCTCGATATCTTCATCTTTCCTTGGTGCAGAAAATTGTTTTAATTTTAATCATTTTTTTTCGCAATAAATATCAGCCATCCCCTTTCCTATTAAACAGAGCGTATTAACGCCACATAAAAATCAGCCAACTAAGTTATATCTCAATGAGGGTTTCATCATGAACAACGTAAACAAGCTTGCACTCGCATCAGCCATGACAGGTCTTATCGCATTAGCAGGTACAATAGCCTCAACTTCTGCCGTTGCTGGCGAAGCAAAAGAAAAATGTTATGGGGTGGCGAAAGCAGGAAAAAATGACTGCGCAACGAAAACCACATCATGTGCAGGCTCAGCGAAAGAAGATGGTCAAAAAGATGCCTTCATTGCGATGCCTAAAGGGCTTTGCGATCGCCTTCATGGTGGTTCAACAGAGTCCGCATAATGAGCTATCCATTATTAACGGATATGGTTGGGGTGGGTTTACGCTCACCTCATCACCAACCGATTATCGCGCAACGTCCGGATATTGGCTGGCTTGAAATTCACAGTGAAAACTATTTCAACCGCTATACGCCTCAATATCAACAACTGTTAGCCATCATCGAGCATTACCCGATGAGTTGCCATGGTATTGGGTTATCCCTTGGCTCAGCCGATCCAATTAACCGTGAGCATTTAAAGCAACTGAAACAACTCATTGACGTTGTTAATCCTTTTGCGGTTTCAGATCACCTCAGTTGGAGTTCAGTTAACGGTCAATACTTTAACGATTTACTGCCTCTACCTTATACCGAGCAAGCGCTTGATGTTTTCTGTACGCATGTCGAACAAGTGCAAGATTACCTCAACAGACAATTATTAATTGAAAACCCATCGAGCTATCTCAGTTTTAAGCACTCAGTTATACCGGAATGGGAGTTTCTAACTGCCGTTCAACAACGCACAGGATGTGGCTTGTTATTAGATTTAAACAATCTTTACGTCAATAGCTTTAACCATCAGTTTGATTGCCAAACTTATTTAGATGCCATCAATCCCGATACGGTAAAAGAGATCCACCTTGCAGGCTTTACGGTGAAACAATTCCCTGAAGGGGAAATATGGATTGATACCCATAGTAAGCCGGTAAGTGAGCCTGTATGGCAACTTTATCGTCAATGGATACAGCAAAATGGTAAGCATACTCCAACCTTAATAGAGTGGGATGCAGAATTACCATCATTAGAGATACTCCTTGCTGAAGCGGCTAAAGCGAACGCGTTCCTTCAACGAGAACATCACCATGAAATATGCTGTCAACAATGAACTGCACCAACTCCAAAGCGCCTTTTCCGATGCGCTACAATATAAACACAGCTATGCGTCTACGACGATAAAAGCCACCAGCTTTAGTGCCGAGCAACACCTACAAATTTATCGAAATAATTTTATTTTGAGTTTAACCGATATTCTTTCGGCAACGTATCCCGCAGTCCTAGCGATGATCGGCCATGACTGTTTTGTTCAACTGGCGCGATTACACATACTGCATTCTCCCTTAACCCAAGGCGATGTGAGCCATTACGGTGAAGGGTTTCATCGCACCATTGCAAATAATGAAACCATCAACAAAGCCTTACCGTATTTATCGGATCTCGCTCAACTCGAATGGTACCGAGATATTGTCAGCCGCATGCCATCACAACAACACGGTTTTCCATTTGAAAAATTACAACACCTTCAAAATTCAGAAAATGCCGATGCCTTTGGACAAAGCTATTTTCATATTCCTGCGGCAACCTATGTTTTGACCAGCCAGTATAGTGTCGGAGATTTGTGGCATATTGTAGAGGGTGAAAGACTCAACCATCACGCATCAGCGTTTTCTAGCGCTGATGATCCATTGGCAGCACTTGATATCGATCAGCCACAAACCGTGGTTATTCAATTACGTGGCAACGAAATATTAATGCAGGTCGTCTCTTCAGATCTCAGGGCGTTAATCATTCACTGCCAACAACAAAAATCACTTCAACAAGCCTCGCCACAGATGCTTGAACAACTACCTTTATTATTTGAATATCAACTCACCGACGATATCGTGGAGGCAAACGATGGATAGTTTTATTCGCAGTATCGACCCTTTTTTCTCACGGCTAACGACCCCTTTTATCCCACTTGTGCTGCTCTTTACTCGTCTCTGGGTTGCATGGGTATTTTTTCAATCTGGCATGATCAAATACTCAAGCTGGGACAGCACCTTATACCTTTTTGAATACGAGTATCATGTACCCTTATTACCATGGCTCTGGGCGGCATATATTGGTACTGCGGTTGAAGTTTTTATCCCTATTTTTCTCACGCTGGGGCTATTTACTCGCCCGATGGCATTCGTACTTTTTGGATTTAACGTCATGGCAGTCATTTCCTACCCCGCACTTTGGGAAAAAGGATTTTATGATCACCAACTGTGGGGAATGATGCTACTCACCAATGTGATCTGGGGGGCGGGAAGTCTGTCTTTTGATCACTTATTTAATCGTGGCCACCTTCACCATTCTTTCTAAATATCGATCGTGTTTTAATATGCTATACGCAATAAAAAAGCGACCCATGGTCGCTTTTTTACTGCTCTAATCCGACAATCTCAAGCAGCTGCGCCAATTGCGTAATTTCTACATCGGGTAGGATCAACGCTTGCGATTGCTGCTGAATCAATTTTTGTTGATCGTTAAACCAACACGCTTGAAAGCCATGCTGTTTCGCGCCTTTTACATCGGTAATAAGATGATCACCAACATGTAAGATTGTCGCGGCTGGTACATTTAGGGTATTAACCGCAAGGTTAAATAAATCTGCCTCAGGTTTTGCTAAACCATCTTTGCCCGCTTGAAACACCTCGACAAAATATGGCGCTAAGCCAATTTTTTCTGCATCAACATTACCATTTGTTAGCCCGACTAGCGGAAAATGGTCACTTAATTGTTGTAATACTCGATGCGTTTCTGCAGGAACATCGACTTGGTTGCGAACAGCCAGTACAGTATCTAACCCCTGCTGCGCTAAAATTTCTGCCTCTGATAGACGAAACCCTAGCTGCATTAAACCTATTTTAATGGTTTCATATCGCCACAAACTGACATCATGTTTGAGCATTGGATCTAGCATCGCTAATTGCGATTTAAGCGATGACCAAACGGTTTTATCAATTATGATACGTGACGGTAAGATCTGCGTTAACCAGTCAAGCATTGCTTGTTCAGCACGAACAATCACCGGACGGTTATCGTATAAGGTATCGTCAAGATCAAAAGTTAAGGCACTAATTGGCGTTAATTGGCGGTAAAAATGCATAATTTCTCTGTATTGATACGTAGCAGTCAATGTTATTTATTACGCTTAGCACGAGGATGTGCTTCATCATACACTTTCGCTAAATGCTGAAAATCCAAATGAGTATAGATTTGGGTTGTCGATAAATTTGCGTGACCTAAAAGCTCTTGTACTGCACGTAAATCGCCGCTCGATTCCAACATATGTGTCGCAAAACTGTGACGTAGTTTATGGGGGTTAATGTGGCTTGATACTGCCTGTTTTTGTCCCCATTCCGCCATTCTTTTCTGCACATTTCGAGTCGAAATACGCGTGCCTAATTTAGACACAAACAGTGCTGGCTCTTCTGCTTGAGCAAGATTATCACGCAACTTCAGCCATTTCGCTACCCATTCACGAGCAAGGCCAGAGAAAGGAACCACCCTTTCTTTATCGCCCTTACCAATTACCCGTAAGTCGCCTTTGCTTAAACTGATATGACGCACATCAATACCAACCAACTCGGCTAAACGTAACCCTGCACCGTACATCAATTCCATCATTGCGCGATCACGAATTGCTAATGGATCATCATCGTTAACATCCAACAATTGATTCATTTCATCCACATCCAAATTCTTGGGTAATGGACGTGCTTTTCGTGGCGCCGCAACGCCTTTTGCAGGGTTGGCTTTTAAAACATTTTGATGGACTAAAAAATCAAAAAAACTTCGCAAGGCTGATAAGCGCATCGCAAGGCTACTCGCCTTTAAGCCATCTCGCATCCCTTTACTGGCGATTTGACGAACCCAACCGGCATCCACTTGCTGCCAATTATCGACGCTCAATTCGACCAATTGTTCAGCAATACGCGTTAGCTGGCGCTTATAATTTTGCTGAGTATGTAAGCTTAGTTCACGTTCACTACGTAAATATTCGTAGAAACGTTCAAGTGGTTGTTCCAAGCTGCGGGGCAACATATTAGTCAATAACCTCACGGGTATATTGCCAATGCTCTATCAGGTAACTAATGGTTGTTGCTAACTGCTCAACAAACAAGGTGTCCATTTCGGGTTGAAAATGTCCACCATCTGCGCTCGCAAAACTCAATACACCATTGGCAGCCGATCGACCTAATGGCAACACAATAAACGATCCTAACTGCGGCGGATGGCTATATAACAATTCAGCTTCAGGACGACGTAAGCGGCCTAAATACGGACGATCTTGAATTAAACGAGAACGATAAAAATCGTTAAATTGGCGACGTTCGAGATATAACAACTTATCTTCGCTATCAAACAAGCGAAGACAAACAGAAAGATCCAATTGCGCCGCTAAGGTATCAATAATCGTCAGTACCTGATAAATATTATGGCATTGTAATAATTGTACTTGAGCATTAGAGAACAAGACCGATAACTCACCACTTTTGGTTGCATTGGCGAGTAACGTGGCATGTTGTTGCTCAAGCTCGGCGATCCGTAGTCGTAGTCGCTCTAATTGAATATCAACCAGAGAGACGGTACCACGCTCTTGATGAGGGATCCGCACCTCACTCAACCACTCCGATTGACGTGAAAAAAAAGTGGGATTATTGCGCAAGTAAGTTACAACTGCTTGCTCATTCAGCACCTCATTCAAGTCATCCCCTGATGAACAAGTTTGCTGAGAATGTGTTGTCATTGAATAAATTGTCCGTCAAAAACGTGAGCGGCAGGGCCGGTCATAAATAATGGTTTACCTTCCCCCGCCCAACGAATATATAAATCACCACCAGGTAGAGAAACTTTTACATTTTCATCCAGCAAACCTTGCACTCGCCCAATCGCAACCGCCGCACAGGCACCGCTACCACAAGCTTGCGTTTCACCCGCACCACGCTCATAAACGCGCAAACGCACGTTATTGCGATCGAGCACTTGCATAAAGCCAGCATTAACACGCTCAGGAAAACGTTCATGGGATTCTAATAACGGGCCTAATGTATCGACATCGGCAGTATCAACATCATCAACCATCGTTACACAGTGCGGATTCCCCATACTTGCCGCGCCACAGAAAAGCGTGTGCTCACCTGCACGTAAAATATAGGTTTTTTCAGCCTGTTTAGCTTTCATCGGGATCTTGCTCGGTTCAAAGATCGGCACGCCCATATTCACTGTCACCTGATTATCATTTTCAAGTTTCAGCAACATTTTCCCTGCTTTTGTACTCACCGAAATATGGTATTTATTGGTTAACCCTTTCATTGAAACAAAACGGGCAAAACAACGGGCACCGTTACCACATTGTTCGACTTCACTACCATCAGCATTAAAAATACGGTAATGAAAATCCGTTTCAGGATCATAAGGCGGTTCAACCACTAACAGTTGGTCAAAGCCGATACCACGATGTCGATCCGCCAAACGGCGGATCGCATCAGGTGAAAAAAATACATTTTGTGTCACGCAGTCAACAACAACAAAGTCATTGCCTAACCCATGCATTTTGGAAAAGTTAATCTGCATGATGTTCCTTAATTTTTTTCATTTCATCGCAGCCATGATTACTGAATAATCTGTTCTAGTTGCCACAGTTGCGCTAGCGTTTCACGCTCACGAACAACATGAGCCTGTTCACCGTCGACCATAATTTCAGCCGCACGAGCACGGGTATTGTAATTCGATGCCATCACAAAGCCATAAGCGCCTGCTGAACGAACTGCTAATAAATCACCTTGCGCTAAACATAAACTGCGATCTTTACCGATAAAGTCACCGGTTTCACAAATAGGTCCAACTAAATCGTAGACATGCGCTTCACCCTGACGCGGGCTAACCGGCACAATGTCTTGCCACGCTGAATATAACGTCGGACGAATTAAATCATTCATTGCCGCATCAACAATGGCGAAGTTTTTATGTTCAGTATGCTTTAGAAACTCAACTTTTGTCAGTAATACACCCGCATTCGCAGCAATAGCGCGTCCTGGCTCAAAAATCAGCTCCAAATCAGGATAGTTTTCTAATCGGGCGAGTAATGCCGAAGCATAATCTGCAGGTTGTGGTGGTTGCTCATCATTGTAAGTCACCCCTAGACCACCGCCTAAATCAAGGTGCTGAATATGAATGCCTTCGGCTTTTAACTCATCAACCAACGCCAATAAACGATCGGTAGCATCAATAAATGGAGTAATATCAGTTAACTGAGAGCCGATATGACAATCCATACCAACAACCTGTAAATGTGGCAGGCTATGCGCTAGGCGATACACTTCCACCGCGCGATCAAACACAATACCGAACTTATTATCACGTAATCCTGTTGAGATGTAAGGATGCGTTTTCGCATCAACATCAGGGTTAATACGCAATGAAATAGGCGCTGTAACGCCTAGCTCTTCAGCAACGCTATTTAGACGCTCTAATTCAGGTTCAGACTCAACATTGAAGCATTTGATCCCAAGCTCTAGTGCACGCTGCATTTCAGCCGCCGTTTTACCGACACCTGAGAACACCACTTTTGCCGGATCACCACCAGCGGCAATCACACGCTCTAATTCACCTTGTGACACAATATCAAAGCCAGAGCCAAGACGAGCAAGAACATTTAATACCCCAAGGTTAGAATTCGCTTTAACGGCATAACAAATTAAATGAGGGTGCGTCGCAACCGCCTCATCAAATGCTTTCCAGTGGCGCTCTAACGTTGCACGTGAATACACATACAAAGGTGTACCGTATTGCTCAGCCAATTGTGCTAATGGCACATTTTCAGCCCATAATTGATTATTTTGCTGGTAGTTAAAGTAATCCAATGTTTTTCTTCCCTGTTAAGTAGCTGCTTTCAATGGCGACACTGTTTAACTCAGTGTTTATTTATTTTTTACTTTGCTTGCTCTTGCTGTGGTGCATCTTTTGGCATGTAGAGAGCACCACTCTGTCCACATCCCGCTAATGTTAGGGTCGCTAACACAAAAATTGCTAATAAACCTTTACGCATAATTCAAAGCCAGTGATTATCAAACCAATGCCCTCTATAATCGCACCAAGAACAGGAAAAGCAATAGGACACAATAAGATGAATGACACTGAATTTCACCAATTAGCTGATTTAGCACTAATGCAAATCGAAGAAGGTATCGATGAATCCGGTGCCGACATTGAGCCAGAGACAACGGGTAATGTATTAACACTCGAGTTTGCTAACCGCAGCCAGATCGTAATTAACCGCCAAGAGCCATTACATGAACTCTGGTTAGCTTCAAAATCAGGCGGTTATCATTTCAAATATAATGGCACGGAATGGCGTTGTACCCGCAGTGATGAAGAGCTATTTTCACTGCTTAAAAAAGAATGCAGCCTTCATGCTGGTGAAGCGGTTGAATGGTAAATAAGATATTTATTGTCATGAACTACCGATAAAAAAAGCCTTCACATCTGAAGGCTTTTTATTGTCATGTCAATACACGGTATTAACTGTTAAGCATCCCAGTTGAATTGGGATCGACATCGGGCTTTGGACGCGGCATTTGACCACTCTTAAATGGCAATACTTGTAATTTACCGTTGTCGCAATGCACGATATCGTAGAACTGGGGTAAATTAAAGTTAATGAAGTTAGTCGCACTAAAACGGTCTTGCGCCGAAGTGTAAAAACGATTAACCCCATGTACCATCTCATCTTTATTACCACTACATTGACGGTACACTTCCATCTGGTTGGTTTCATCTAAGATATAGATGTTGTAGCCCTGCTCACAATCTTCAAAGAAGAACTGGATCAAACCTTCACTCGCATAAGCATCCACTATTTGTGGAGGATGAGGTTCGTCCATTTTACCCATCACAACATGAGGCACTTCACTGACTTTATTCGATGAAATGCAACTGTAGAAATCAACTGGGTTTTCTAACCGTTGAACAGAAACACCACGACGCTCAAAGAATAAGCCAAAGGTTTCTTCTGCAATGCGGATCGCTTTAAATCGACGACGCTTTTCTTCTTCAACCGGTTTTAAGCGCATTTCAATACATTCAGCCACTAACTGATATACTAAATTACGGATCAAACCACGCATGTGCTTGCTATAACAGAATACATCAACCGCTTCAGGTGGGATCGCATCATGGTGCATCTTCCCAAGCATGGTTTTCAGTGCATCTAACATGGCATTATCGCCGCTAAAGTTAAGCGTGCGCACTTCATTCCACGAGTTGCGATAAATCAGATCGACGCTGCCAACTAAACATTTCTGTTCTGGGCCATAACTGAAAATATCGGTAGTTTTAAAATCAAACCGTACCGAGCGGTTTTTCAGCTCATTGGTTGGGTCATTTTCTAAATTAATGAATAACCCTAACTGACGAATCTCACACGGGCTCGATAACGCTTGTAAACTTGGATTCGGACGGCGAATTGGGAAGGTATTTCGAATATCACTCACCAACTGATAGAGCTTATCTAAATCAAAATCTGCATCACGTACCACGGTATGAAGGTGCGTTGATTCCGTTAATAAACCATTAAAATAGCTCCAAGCGACTAACTTAGATAAGTAACGGTTATGCTCAAGAGCCGGTTGTCCCATAATTAACAAGGGATCGATGGGCTGTTTATAAAGATACCAACCAGCAGCATTCGTACGCCCCTCAGGCACCTGAATAAAGGTGATATCTTCTTCATGTAAATCCGGTGAGATCTGTGGATTAAGTAAAGTGACTTTACCTGGAAGTACCTCAAATGCCGCATATAACTTACGCGCCAAAATACTGATATCTTCAGGACTGATCGCAGAGGTAATATTATTACGACGCGCAAAACGGATTAAGTTACGATAACTTAGCATTAACGCATCTAATAATTCGTTATGTGCCTCTTTAACTTGTGTCACTTTCCAATCACGACGATGATCAAGTTCATTAATCACCGAGTCTGTCCATTGCCACTGCTCAGTTAAGTGCTTGAGAACACGACGACGCCAAGGCACAGAGCCGGCACTTGGTTCACGAGATAACTTTTCATGGGTTTTTAAATAGAAGCAACGACGCACTAAATCAAGACGACGATGATCATCAATTCGCTCAAGATAGCGCGTGACTTTTTCCAACATTAAATAGTACGCATCCATACAGTATTCACTGCGGTCTTCAGCAAAGAAGCGACGCTTACCATCAAGGCTTAAAAGTTGGGTATGCGGGTATTCCCATGAGTAAGCTTCAAGCAAAATGGCTTTGAGCACTGACTTATACGGTGAGTCGATACTTTTATATAACTGCCATAAACTTGAACCAAAATACTCTTCGGCAGGAATACGCGTTAGACCACCAAAATCAATCCACTCATCAAGATTAATGTAATCTTCATCAATTAAGTACGCCATATATTGGTCATAGCACTCTTCCATTTCTGGCGGCACCATAAACCACAATAATGGCAACCCTGCCAAACAAACGGCAGAGCGATAGAATTCATCTAATAATAATAAATGCTGGCTAGAACCACAGTTTTCACCGGTCATCGCTTCAGAGAAGTTATGACGGAATCGATTCTCATCAATAAGAAAGAAATTCGCTTCAACCCCTTGCTCCATTGCCCACTGCGACACAAGGCTACACTTGCTGTCAAGTGCACTACGTTCTGCTGGTGTCAATGAAGTTCGGATACAAACCCAAATATCAAGATCACTGGTTAGGCTTTGTCCCATTGATGAGGTACTTCCCATGGCATACAAGCCAGTGATTGGGCAGTCATTTATCTCAAGCAATAGGGGATCGACCGAGAGTTCGGCAGAATGGGCGCAATCATCAACGAATTGTTGCTGGACATCAGTCACAACAAATTTCGCGATCCCTTGAGCTACCGGTTGGTCAAGATAACCCGGTAAAGCAGGGTGATTGTAATGAAGTAAGACAGGCAACAAGTCAAATACTTGTACTGATTGAGCATTCATCGCTAACCGTGCTCGTTCAATACGAAGCTCAGTCAATGAATCTAGCCTGCCTTTCAGCGTCTTAATATAATTTTGCAAATTACTCTTCCAAGAGCTAACAGAGTTGAAGCACCCCAAATATCACCCTTAGGATCATTTGAGCTGTGTTAAATATGAGCAAAAACGTGATCAATGTAACACTTTTAATACCCTTGGTAAAGATAATGCCAAGTCAGGTAATGCGACAATTCTGTGTGATTCATCCTTAAACTATTACCTCAAATTAGTACAATGATGAATAACCGCCAGTTGCCAGCGAATCATCATTCTATCATTTAAGGTCGATGTGATTAATATCACATTTTTTTAAACTATTAGCAACATGATCGTATGCATATACTCAAATGATTAAGCAAATTATCATCCAGACGATGCTAATGGTACGATGTGCTTAATAGAAAATAGAATCTTCATTATGGATCCCCAATACTTATGAGTAATCAACCAATCCGTATTGCTACACGTAAAAGCCCACTCGCTATGTGGCAAGCTGAATTCGTTAAAGCAGAGCTAGAACAAGCCCATCCAGGCATTATTGTCGAGCTTGTTCCGATGATCACAAAAGGCGATATCATTTTAGATACTCCACTGGCTAAAGTGGGTGGTAAGGGGCTATTCGTAAAAGAGCTTGAAGTCGCTATGCTTGAAGGCCGTGCAGATATCGCGGTTCACTCAATGAAGGATGTACCCGTTGAGTTTCCTGAAGGCCTAGGCCTTGTAACCATCTGTGAGCGTGAAGATCCTCGTGATGCGTTTGTCTCAAATAAATACAACAATATTGATGAGCTACCTCAAGGTGCTATTGTTGGTACTTCTAGCTTACGTCGTCAGTGTCAATTACGCGCCCAACGCCCTGATCTTATCGTCAACGATCTACGTGGTAATGTTAATACTCGCTTACGTAAGATGGATGAAGGTCAATACGATGCGATTATTCTTGCCTGTGCTGGCCTTAAACGTCTAAAAATGGAAGACCGTATTCGCAGCGAAATTACACCAGAAGTGAGTTTACCTGCTGTTGGCCAAGGCGCAGTGGGGATTGAGTGTCGTCTCGATGACACACGTGTTCGTCAATTGTTAGCTGCCTTAAGTGATCAAGCCACCACAACACGCGTATTGTGTGAGCGTGCAATGAATAACTACCTACAAGGCGGCTGTCAGGTGCCAATTGGTAGTTACGCAGAGCTTGAAGGCGACCAAATCTGGCTACGCGCATTAGTCGGTGAACCTGATGGCAGTAAGATTGTACGCGCTGAAATTCGTGGACCAATCGAGCAAGCAGAGCAATTGGGAGAAACTCTCGCAGAGCAACTGCTTAACGATGGTGCTCGCGATATTTTAGACCGTTTATACGGTAACGCGTAATGACAGTGCTGATCACCCGCCCTGCCCCCGATTGTTATCAATTGGCAGAGCAACTCAATGCTGCGGCGATCAGCGCAATAGCCCAACCGCTATTAACCTTAAAAGCCGGTGATGGACTTTCTTCGTTATTGCTACAAATCAATGCATTAAAAGCCAATGATTATATTATTGCTGTAAGCCATCATGCGGTAACATTTGCGCACGATTACTTAGTATCGCAAGGTGCAGCATGGCCAAAAAACGTGCATTATATAGCTGTTGGTCATAAAACTGCCGCAACATTGACAAAATTGAGCGGACAGCGAGTATTATCTCCTGAACACCGCTGTGATAGCGAAGGATTATTAGCCTTACCCGAACTCGCACACGTTACGGATCGTAACATCCTTATATTGCGAGGGAATGGTGGCAGAGAGTTGATCCACCAAGCATTAACGGCACGCCATGCAGTAGTCAACTATTGCGAAACGTATCAGCGATGTTGGCTTGATCTCGATGGCGAGAAATTAGTGGCACAATGGCAACATCAACAGCTGGATACCCTTGTTATTACCAGTGCTGAACAACTAGTATTTTTAACAACAAGGATCCCAACTCAACATTTGACTTGGTTTCTCAATTGCCACCTTCTCGTCCCAAGTCAACGTGTGGCCGAGCAAGCAACAACGCTTGGCTTTATGAATATTTCCACCGTGGGCAGTGCCTCCAATCATGCACTCTTCACGTTCCTAAGCAACTTTAGCTAAACGGAATAATTAGGATGACAGACAAATCTAACAACAACACCGCAGCAGAACAGCCAAAGCAGGACAAGCCAACCACGGCAACAACGCCTACTCCGGCTAAAGAAGCGCCAAAAAAAGCAACCAAAGAACAACCTAAAGCACCAGCAAAAACAGAGAAATCTGAAAAAAAATCAGGTAGCAAAACCGGGTTGATTGCGATTGCATTAGTTATCGCACTCGGTGGTGGGCTTTACTATCACGGTCATCAGCAGGGATTGCAGCAGCAACAGCGTATTGAGGCGCTACAACAACAAATTGCTAGTATGAAAGCCGCGATGCAAAACGATCAAAAAGAAACCATTACTCTTATTAATGGCGGATTACGCAGTGCTGAAGTTAGCCTAAGCCAACAGCAAAAATCGATTGCAGCTCTGCAGACCACAGTCACAGAGCTAAAAGGCAATAGTCCGAACGATTGGCTCCTAGCCGAAGCGGATTACCTTGTGAAAATGGCAGGACGTAAACTCTGGTTAGAGCATGATGTCACCAGTGCAACGTTATTGCTTGAGTCTGCTGATCATCGTATCGCAGAAATGAATGACCCAAGCTTGAAGAACCTACGCCAAGCAATGAGCAATGACATTACAACATTAAAATCACTGACTCACGTTGACCGTGATGGCATAGTGCTACGCTTAACAAGTCTTGAAAACAGTGTTGATAACTTACCTTTAGCTAATGCTATTTTGCCAAAAGCAGTAGATGAACCCCAATCACAAACCGTGAGTCAATCGGTGAATGATTGGAAAGATAATTTGCTGACATCGTTGAAAAACTTTGGCGAACACTTCATTACTTATCGTAAGCGTGATGGCAATGTTGTTCCCCTGCTTTCACCACAACAAGATTTCTACTTACAGCAAAATATCAAAAACAAGTTAGAAGTCGCAATTGATGCGGTTTACCGTGAGCAAGGTGATGTTTATAAGATCTCTCTTGATACCGCGAAGAAGTGGGCTGAACAATATTACGATATGTCTTCACCGCTAACGCAAAGCTTTATTAAGAGCCTTGATCAATTAGCCCAACAGCAAATCACAGTGAACTACCCAGAGAAGCTGCAATCTCAGGCATTAATTACTAAGCTCGTCAATCAAGTGCTACGTAATAAAATGGCGACATTAGATGATACGCAGGCACAACCTGTAAAGCAGACTAAACCAGCAGTAAAACCGACACCGGAAACAGAAGCGCCAGCAGTAGAAAAAAAGCCAGCCCAAGCGAAACGTGAAACAACAGTAACGCAACCCGCTGAAACATCGATTAAAGGCAAGAATAACGCGACAGTCACTTACAATACGGTAACCACAGTGGAGGCCAAATAATGATTAAATTATTGTTATTGGTACTGGCACTGATCGCCGGTATTATTGTTGGCCCCGAGCTCGCTGGTAATCAAGGTTATGTGTTGATCTCAACGGCAAATCAAACCATTGAGATGAGCCTAACGACACTCGTAGTATTAATCGTTGCATTGTTTGCCGTTTTCTTATTACTTGAATTTATTCTAAAACGCGTCTTTTCAATCAGTAGCTCAACCCGTGGTTGGTTTAGTGGGCGTAAAGTTCGCAAAGCACGTATCCAAACGTCAGAAGGCCTATTAAAAGTAACAGAAGGTGATTGGAAACCCGCTGAAAAGCTATTAACTAAATCGGCTAAATTCAGCGATGCGCCACTTCTTAACTACCTTGCTGCTGCTGAGGCCGCACAAGGACTAGGTAAAACCGAGCAACGTGATGAGTACTTGAAACAAGCTGCTGAGCTTGATAGCCAAAACCTTGCGGTTGCACTCACCCGTGCCAAGCTTCAAATCCGCCAACAGCAATTTGAGCAAGCACTGGCAACATTACAAGAAGTACAACAAGATCATGCACGCAATCCTATCGTGTTAGGTCTACTTCAAGAGTGCTACTTAAAGCTGGAAGATTGGAAATCACTGCTAACTTTACTGCCACAGCTAATGAAAGCTGGCGTGATCAGTCAAGAAGAAGCAGCTGTCCTTGATGAGCAAGCACAATGCGGCCAAATGCAGCACCTTGGTCAGCAAAATGGTACTGATGGCTTAGTGGGATACTGGAATAACATGGGACGTAAAGATAAGCAGAATCCAGCGCTTGTGGCATGCTTCATCAAACAAATGATGGCACGTCATGCCGATAGCGATGCTTACCCAATTTTACGTGATGCACTTAAAAAGAGCCAAGATGAGCGCTTGATCAGCCTTGTACCTCAGCTAAATCTACCCGATCGTCATCCTGCCATTGTAAAGCTACAAGAGCTATTGCGCCAAGACGGCAATAATGCCGTCACGCACAGTGCATTGGGGCAAATGTTAATGGCGGAAGGTAACTGGCAAGAAGCAAAAGAGCATTTTGAAAGAGCTGTTGCGGTTCGTCCTGATATGACAGACTACGCTCACTTAGTCGCAACGCTAGAGCAGTTAGACGACAAGCAAGGTGCTGCGGCAGCCTCTCGTCAAGCACTCGAATTAGCACAGCCAAGTAAGCAAGCTTAATCAAATAAATAACCGAAAAAGCGCCCCTCTGTGGGCGCTTTTTTTTCGTCAAATAAAAGACAAATAACACTTTTAACAATAAAATGTTTCAAGGTGTAAACAGTCATCTCAAGATATATCCAAACCATTGCTCCGATCGCATAAACACGATTCAATAGCCTTTCGATTTCCTTAACATTTGGATAACTAAGCTATGGATATGCTTCCTTGGTTAATTGTTTCTGGTATCGTAGTTTCAGTAATTGTATGCGTAATGACCGCAGTACTAATTAAAAACGCTGACTAATACGAAATCAAAAAAAGCCTCCAATTCGGAGGCTTTTTTATTTTATCGTATTCATCACAATCCAAGCGCAAGTTTTGCTTTCTTCAATTGCTTTTCAAATTTCTTAACTGTTTTCGCCGCTTTCTTTAATTGTTTATTTTTCTTTTTCGCTAGTTTCTTCAATTTCTTAGCTTGCTTTAACTTTAAGCTATCAGGCGCTAACGCTTCTTCTTCGACCACCGCAACCATTTCGATATGGCTTTGCCCCACAGCTGTAGGAGCTGGCAAATTATGCACATTCGGTGTTTTCATTGCCATCATAGTCAGAGGGGCTGACGGAATCGATAATTTCGCAACACGAGGAGCAGCCTTAACCGCATTGGTTAATCGGCTTGGCTTACACAAATACTCTTTGTCACTTGCGACTCTCGTACAACTTGAACACATGAAATTTGGTTCGCTGACAATCTTACTAATTGTCGCAAACTGATCGACAATTTCTGCTCGGCGATATTTACACAAGGTCTTAGCCATGAATGCTCCTCTAGCCAACAACGAACCTTTTTATCAACATTAAACGATAATGATTCGTAATTCCAGAAAAGCAATAAGATTTTATTGTCCCTATTTGTAACTATTTATTTGCAACAACCACTTAGGCTTTCATTGCCGCTTTTACATAAATATCAAATCGGTTCTTTTTAGTTTCAATCGCCATTGACGGCTTCGCTTGAGCAAGAAATTCAGCATAATCGGGACGCTTAACCACGACCCGTTTTGTTGCCAGCGCATATGCAGGCTCAAATAAACCATCGGCATCTAAATCTGCACCCACTAAGGTTTGAAAAACGCGCATTTCTTTTTTAACTAAAGCGGACTTTTTCTTATGTGGATACATAGGATCAAGGTACACCACATCCGGTGCGACAAAATCAGGATCATCGGCTAAATTGACCAAAGCATCATGACTCGAAGCATGGAGCAATTGCATACGCTCACTTACCCAACCGCCAATTTCAGGATCGGCTTTTGCTCGTGCTAAGCCATCATCTAATAATGCAGCGACCACAGGATGACGCTCAACCAACTGAACTTTACAACCGAGTGTTGCCAAGACAAAAGCATCTCGACCAAGACCAGCTGTCGCATCTAACACGGTAGGGCTAATACCGCCTTTGAGTCCAACTGCTTTTGCTATTGCTTGGCCTCGACCACCACCAAATTTACGGCGATGAGCGACAGCACCGCTAACTAAATCGACAGAAACTGCACCGAGCTTAGGTTCATCAAGCTTACGAAGCTCTAATTGCTCAGCGGTAAGGACTAAAGCAAAGCTGCTATTTTCATCATGGCTTAAGCCCCAACGAGCGGCTAATTGATCTAATTCAGGCTGACGTTCAGGAACTTCACAAACTAAGGCAAGCTGCACAGCAATCTCCGATATAAAAACAACATCTGGGTGTGACATTTCACATCCGATCATAGGGCGCGGATTATAGCACTACAAATCATCCTTTGCTCTGGTATCACACCATCAGATAAGTATAAGATACAGCGATAAAAATGAATCTCTCGCATAGTAAAAGGATCACCTATGACACCATCCATTCGTATCGACGACTTAGATCGCGATATCCTTAATGCCTTAATGAATGATGCTCGTATTCCTTACGCTGAAATGGCGAAGCGATTTAATGTCAGCCCTGCTACCGTGCACGTAAGAGTAGAAAAAATGCGGGCTGCTGAAATTATTACTGGCACGGAAGTGATCATTAACCCTAAGTTATTGGGCTATGACGTTTGCTGTTTTATTGGTATTAATTTGAATGCCGCCCGTGATTATCATTCTGCATTAGCAAAACTAAATGAGCTTGATGAAGTGGTTGAAGCTTATTACACCACAGGGGCATACAACATTTTTGTCAAATTGATGTGCCATTCCATTGAAGAGCTACAATACGTGCTGATTGATAAGCTCCAAGCCATTGATGAAGTGCAATCCACTGAAACGCTTATCTCATTACAAAATCCGATCAACCGCAATGTAAAACCCTGATAGGTGTTTTACTGATATTAAAAAAGCGAGCATGGCGCTCGCTTTTACTTTTTAGTCAATATTACGACTTACTCAGGCTTTTGCTGTAAACATTCAGCGCGCTCAGCAGCATCTTGAGCTAACCATTCAGCGACGGTTTTCGCAAAGTAAGTTAATACCCCATCAGCACCTGCACGTTTAAAACACAATAGTGATTCCATAATGGTTTCACGCTCTTTTAGCCAACCATTTTGAATCGCAGCCATGTGCATCGCATACTCACCAGACACTTGGTAAGCATACGTTGGTACTTGCAACTCACTCTTCACACGGCGAACTATATCAAGGTATGGCATACCCGGTTTTACCATTACCATATCTGCGCCTTCATTGATGTCCATTGCCACTTCGTGCAAAGCTTCATCACTGTTCGCAGGATCCATTTGGTAAGTTTTCTTATCGCCGCCTTTTAAGTTGCCAGATGAACCGACAGCATCACGGAATGGGCCATAGTAATTCGATGCATATTTAGCAGAGTACGCCATGATTTGGGTATTGATATAACCTGCATTTTCTAATGCTTCACGAATTACACCAATACGACCATCCATCATATCTGACGGGGCAACGATATCAGCACCGGCTTCAGCATGAGATAACGCCTGCTTGATTAAAATATCTGTCGTTATATCGTTTAATACATAGCCGTCATCATCAATGATGCCGTCTTGACCATGAATGGTGAACGGATCTAATGCGACATCGGTAATAACACCAAGCTCTGGCACATGCGATTTAAGTGCACGCACCGCCGTTTGTACTAAGCCTTCAGGATTATAAGCTTCTTCTGCTAACTCTGATTTAAACTCTTGAGACACAACAGGGAATAAGGCAATCGCAGGAATACCTAGTTTCGCAAGATATGCCGCCTCTTCAAGTAACAAATCAATAGATAAGCGCTCAATACCCGGCATTGAGTCAACCGTTTCACGACGATTTTTACCCATCAAAACAAACATCGGATAGATCAAATCATTCACAGATAATTGATTTTCTGACATGAGGCGACGACTAAAATCATGCTTACGGATCCGACGCATACGACGACCAGGAAACGCACCTTGAATAGATACTGACACGACAAACTCCTTGCTAAAAAATAGGATTAGATAATATCACTCAGACTGACCAATGTGGCTTAAATCGAAAAAAAAGCCTGACTATTCGCCTCTGACTGCGTCATAACTTGCTCAGGTGTTTCACCACGGCACTCAGCAATCACCGCGGCAATATGCGGTAAAAACTTGGGTTCATTGCGACTCGATTTTGGCTTCGGACGATAGTCACGAGGCAATAAGTATGGGCAATCGGTTTCAATCATTAAGCGGTTCGCGGGAATATGACGCACGACTTGACGTAGCTCTTGACCACGACGCTCATCACATACCCACCCCGTAATACCAATGTGTAAATCTAGCGCTAAGCATGCTTTTAGCTCTTGCTCAGAGCCAGTAAAACAATGCAGCACTGCCGCCGGTAATTTATCTCGCCAAGGGGTAAGGATTTCAATGAAACGCTCATGCGCATCTCGGCAATGCATAAAAACGGGTAATTGTAACTCTGCCGCTAAGGCTAATTGTGCTTCAAATACTGCTTCTTGCTGTGGACGAGGAGAAAAGTCGCGGTTGAAGTCGAGCCCACACTCACCAATCGCGACCACTTCAAGCTCTGCTGCTAGTGCACGAATTTCTGGTAACAAAAGATCGGAGACAGATTTTGCATCATGCGGATGAACGCCAGCGGTTGAGTAACAGTAGTTCGGCCATTGCTGCGCCATTTTTTGCGCTTCAATGCTCTCTTCAATACTGGTGCCCGTAATTATTAAATGCTTCACACCCGCTTCTTGAGCGCGCGTGATCACGTCCGCACGATCTTTATCAAAACGGTTATTTGTTAAGTTAACACCAATATCTATCATCTGTTTATCCATTCTCTACACAGCACTATGTGTCACTCAGTATATCGAGCAGATCCATTCTGCGCCAAACCCATATTCAAGATATAAAAAAACCGACGATTAGGTCGGTTTTTTTCATCATCACATAGTACAAAGTACTATTTACTGCTGCTCTTCGTGCTCGCTATCATCCAGCTCATCATTATCACGTACATAAAAACGTGAGAAGAATAAGCCAACTTCAAACAATAAACACATAGGTACAGCCAACAAGGTCTGAGAAACAATATCAGGCGGTGTTAACAGCATACCAACAACAAACGCACCTACGATAATATAAGGACGTTTACTACGTAGAGATTCCGGATCAGTCGCACCAGTCCAACACAACAGAATAATAGCAACAGGAATTTCAAAAGCGATGCCAAACGCCATAAATAGCGCGAGGACGAAATCGAGATAGTTCGAAATATCTGTTGCCACCTCCACCCCTTGAGGGGCGACACTGGTGAAGAACTTAAAGACCAATGGAAACACAACGTAATAAGCAAATGCGACACCGGCGTAAAACAGCAATGAGCTGGAAAACAACAATGGCATAATCAGCTTGCGTTCATGTTTGTATAAACCTGGAGCAATAAAACCCCAGACTTGATACAAAATCATTGGCACAGCAATAAACACTGAGGTTACTAAGGTCAGTTTTATCGGTGTAAAGAACGGTGAAGCAACGTCTGTTGCGATCATAGTTGCACCGGCAGGCATACGCTCTACTAATGGTGCAGCTAAGAAGGCATAGATATCATTGGAAAACCATACTAAACATAGAAAAACCACCAGTACACTTATGATAGAACGCAAAAGTCGCGTACGTAGTTCAAGTAAATGACTAAATAGCGGCTGCGTATCTTCGACTTTTGACATAGTGATGTAATTTATTCCTGCTTTTGTGAAGTCGTTGCTGAGGTTTGCTCGTCTTTATCAGCATAGGGGCGCTGAACATCTGAAGCCGCTTTTTTAAGCTCATCAACAGAGTCTTGCAATTCAGGCGCTAAGTCCTTCATTCCCATTTGTTCGGCTTTTTTTAAATTGGCTTGCAGTTCCTGAATTTTCAGTTCCTGAGACAATTCATCTTTCACCGAGTTTGCCATATTACGAGCAGCACCTATCCACTGCGATACCGTACGAATCGCAACGGGTAGACGTTCTGGCCCCAGTACTACTAATCCCACCACGGAGATCAGTACTAACTCCCAGAACCCGATATCAAACACGTCTTAAACCTGCTCTTTGTCTTTTTGATTAGTTGTCGTCTGATCCGCTGGCTTTTGTTCGTCAGCAATTTTCTTTTGTTCAAAGTCAGCATCGTTGTCTGACTCTTTTTTCGCAGCAGGTGCTGCTGCAGCTGCTTCATCATCGCTGATTGCTTTTTTGAAACCTTTAACTGCAGAACCTAGGTCGCCGCCTAGAGTACGAAGTTTTTTTGTTCCGAACAAAAGAACAATGATCAGTGCAATGATTAACAATTGCCAAATACTGATACCACCCATGCTTGTTTTACCTCAGCTTTATGTGGTTAATAACGAAAGTGCGTTTATTAACGCAACTATAAGTATAGGCGAAAGCCCAACCGATTATTTTCGGCAGGTACGCCATCCTAGCAACCAAAATAGGGTTCCTACACCAACAGAAACTGCAGGGTACGTTGCTACTTGATCACCAAAAAGTATTGCAGCACACACCATAAAGGTGGCACCGATACCAAAGTAGAACCTTGCCTGGTTATGAGTACGTCGATTTTCCATGAAGTTATCATAGAGTTTATCAATACGTTGATTCATTACCTTGCCTTGGCGCAAACTGTCGTAAAGTAATTCAGGCAATTCAGGCAATTTTTCAGCCCAAAAAGGTGCTTTACTTTTTATTGCATCAAGAATGCCTTGCGGACCTACCTGATGTGACATCCAGTTTTCCAAGAACGGCTTGGCTGTTGCCCACAAATCAAGTTGTGGATACAACTGGCGTCCTAAGCCTTCAACATACAACAAGGTCTTTTGTAACAAGACCAGCTGCGGTTGCACTTCCATATTAAAACGGCGAGCAGTATTAAATAAATTTAACAACACATGGCCGAATGATATTTCACACAGTGGCTTTTCAAAAATAGGTTCACACACTGTACGAATAGCAAATTCAAACTCATCCACATTGGTATCATGAGGAACCCAGCCAGAATCAACGTGTAATTCTGCAACCTTACGATAATCACGATTAAAGAAAGCCAATAAGTTTTCCGCTAAGTATCGTTTATCTTCTCGGTTAAGTGTCCCTACAATGCCGCAATCTAGCGCAATCCATTGTGGATTTTCCGGATGCTCATAGGAGACAAAAATATTTCCTGGGTGCATATCGGCATGGAAAAAGCTGTCACGAAATACCTGAGTAAAAAAGATATTAACTGCATTTTCCGATAATAGTTTTAAATTCGTACCATTGGCTTTCAAGCCTTCAATATTAGAAACTTGAATACCATAGATACGTTCCATTACAAGAAGATTAATACTGCTATAATCAGTATAAACTTCTGGTACATATAAGGTTTCATCACCATCAAAGTTACGACGAAGTTGAATACTATTCGCCGCTTCGCGCATTAAATCGAGCTCATCAAGCAAGGTTTTTTCGTATTCGCGAACCACTTCAACAGGACGTAAGCGGCGCGCTTCTGGCTGGAGACGAGAAACTATCTCGGCCATCCTGTACATCAGCTTAATGTCAGCTTCAATAATCGGCTTAATATCAGGACGAATAACTTTAAAAACAATCTCTTTGCCGTTTTCTTTTAAGGTTGCAGTATGCACTTGAGCAATCGATGCTGACGCTAATGCAACTTCATCAAAATCGTCAAACCACTGCTCTAACGGCCCGCCTAATGATTCCTCAATAGTACGTTTAGCTAATTTGCCATCAAAAGGTTCAACTTGGTCTTGTAATAATGCCAGCTGATCTGCAATGTGCGGCGGAAAAAGATCGCGACGCGTTGACATCATTTGACCAAACTTGATCCATACCGGACCGAGTTCTTGCAATGCTAAACGTAAACGCTCACCCAATGGCACATCGGGGTATTCATTTTTGATCCAAAATAGCGATTTACGTAATTTTTTAGGAAGTTCGGTACGTGGATCAACCGGAATAAAGTCATCCAATCCATAGCGCAGTTGTACTTGAATAATACGGTACAACCGTTTTATTTCTGAGTAGCTCATCATTGCCAATTTATCGCTCAAGTAACTGGTTCAAACGGGCCTCAAAACGCGCAACATCCGATTTCAAGTCATCCACTTGATCGTAAAAATGCACCATTTCTAAAGGCTGTGGTAATAGTTGCCATTCTTCAGTGATCACTTCCGCTAAATCGCGTTGGCGATTCTTTACCCCTTGGCGAATAAATCGACTCCCCGACTTTACACTACTGGCTAAAGTATGAGCAACTACATCACCCGTATATTGCGATAATTTTTCTTCGACATCGGGCTTCAAACCACTTAGCAAAGTGGAAAAATGCTGAGCCAATTGTAGATCGCCATCGAGTGCTAACTTATCGGCTTTAATTAGCTGCGTTAAGTTAGCTTGTTGTCGTAGCTCGGGTAACACCGTAAGGTTTAAAGCTAATTGGCAATCCACCTCGCCTTCAAATCCAGCAAGCACATCAATTTGATGACTGAAAACAAAGTACAAGGTTTTGTTAAATTCATTTAGCGTAACGCTAATGACTTTACCGCGTAAACGAGTAAGACGACGCTGACTATCAGCATCGTCTTTGAGTAATTGATTCAGTGATGTTTCAACCGCACCGGTAACAAAAGCATCTAACGGCATAGAGTCATCCTCAGAACTTATAACCACGGTGCAAGGCAACAATACCGCCCGTTAAGTTGTAATAACTGGTTTGATCAAATCCAGCTTCATCCATCATCCCTTTCAAGGTTTCTTGATCAGGATGCATGCGGATAGATTCAGCAAGGTAACGATAGCTTTCTGCATCATTGGCAATAATTTCACCCATTTTTGGTAATAGGTGGAATGAGTACGCATCGTAAACTTTTGATAATGGTTCTAGTAACGGCTTTGAGAACTCTAATACTAATAAACGACCGCCTGGTTTTAACACGCGATACATTGAACGCAGCGCTTTGTCTTTGTCGGTGACGTTACGTAAACAAAAGCTGATGGTGATGCAATCAAAGTAATCGTCAGGAAACGGCAGCTCTTCAGCATTAGCTTGAACATATCCCACGTTACCGACAATGCCACTGTCTCGCAGTTTACTGCGGCCAACGTTCAACATCGAGTTGTTGATATCAGCCAAAATAACCTGACCTGTTTCACCCACGATACGTGAAAATTTCGCCGTTAAATCACCGGTGCCGCCGCCTAAATCCAGTACACGTTGACCTTTGCGTACACCACTGCAGTCAATCGTGAAGCGCTTCCAAACGCGGTGAATACCCATCGACATCAAATCGTTCATGATGTCGTACTTTGCTGCAACCGAGTGAAAAACCTCAGCAACCATGGTTGCTTTCTCTTCTTTGGCGACGGTACGGAAGCCAAAGTGAGTCGTATCTTGTGTGGTGTCCGTCATGTTCAATCCGTTTATAGATACTGATGACGCTTGGCATCTACTTACGCAGCGTCATCAGTATTAAATGCATTTATTCAACTGGGCTTAGTGTACTTGATGGTTGCTCTTTGCTCAAAGCGCTTTACCTACCATTATGATAAATCCCCTTCAGATGGCACGGTAATATGAGAAAAGCCTCGGTATTCAGTTAGGTTAGATTGGGACTTTTCCACCAGCTGAGCACTAATATCACGTTTCACTTCAACCCCTAGTTGTTTGAAACTTTCTGCTTGGCGGATCACGTTGCCACGACCTGTTGCCAGTTTATTCATCGCCCCTTGATAACTTTGATTCGCTTTTTCTAACGATTGTCCCATCGCTTCCATATCCGTAACAAACAAGCGTAATTTATCGTAAAGCTTGCCTGCACGATCAGCAATTTCTTTGGCATTTTGATTTTGTCGCTCATTACGCCACAAGTTATTAATAGTACGCAATGCCACCAGCAAGGTCGTTGGACTCACCAACATGATATTTAAATCCATCGCATCCCGGATTAATGCCGGATCGGCTTCAATCGCAGCTTGGAACGCAGGCTCTACTGGAATAAACATCAAGACATAATCCAGACTTTGGATGCCATGAAGCTGATGGTAATCCTTACGGCTTAACCCACGCATATGGGCGCGCATCGAGGCAACATGTTCACTCATGGCGAGTTCACGCTCAGCGATAGTGTCTGCATTAAAGAAGCGCTCATACGCCACCAATGACATCTTGGCATCCACCACCACATCTTTTTGTTGGGGTAAATGCACCACAACATCGGGCTGATAACGCTTACCGTCTTCGTTTTCCAAACTGACTTGAGTTTGATATTCATGCCCTTCACGCAACCCTGAGTCAGACAATACTCGCGCCAGCACAACTTCGCCCCAGTTACCTTGGGCTTTGTTATCCCCTTTAAGGGCTTGGGTTAAGTTAATTGCCTCTTTCGCCATCTGCTCATTGAGCTGTTTAAGGCTATTGATTTGATGCACTAAAGTATGGCGCTCACGAGACTCTTGCGTGAAATTGTCATTAACCTGCTTTTTGAAACCTTCAAGTTGCTCTTTGAGTGGACTCAACAAGTTTTCTAAACTCATTTTATTCTGTTCATCCACCGTTCGAGTCTTCTGCTCAAATAAGCGATTAGCTAAACTTTCAAATTGAATACGTAAGCGTTCTTCAGCATTTTCTAATAGCTTAATTTTTTCATCTGCCGCTTTTTGTTCTTCAAAATGGCGGGCATCTTGCTCACGCAGATCGGCTTCAAGCCCCGCGCTGGCTAAGCGAGAATTATCAAGCTGCTCAGATAAATACTGCTTTTCATTTTGCAGCGCGTCAAAGTGACGCATTTTTTCTAATGCCGCAGCTAAGCGACCGTGCATTTGACGAATTTCATGGGTTAATCTGTCACGATCGTCATCTAACTCTTCCAGCTCTTGGTTTCTTTCTGCTAGCTGACTTTGTAATTGCTGCTCACGACTTAATGCTAAACGCGCATCTGATTCAGCTTGTTGCTCAACAAGCTGAAGCATTTGTTCGTATCGACCTTTATACCAGAATGCCGTGATCACACTGGCAACGGTGGCACCTAACAATGTTGCTAATGCGGTAATAACGCCACCACTTAACCATTCTGCCATAGTAAATTCTCTATCTTCCTGACAAATTATTCTCGCTTTTAAGGCTAAGAGGATACTGGATAAATGTCCAGCTAACGAAGAACAACTTAAACAATAAATAATGGATATAAGCGTTTTTGTTTGCACTCGATCACAGGCTATATCATCACTCGCTATTCACCTTTATAACCATCTCCTACACTGCGTTACCGTTTTTCATTTTTTAACAGGGATAGTCATGAACGAACGCCTCGCTTTAGGGTATGGCATTGCCGCTGTGTTACTTTGGTCTACTGTCGCCACTGCTTTTAAAATTACCTTAGCTTATTTTTCTCCCGTTCAAATGATGGTGATTGCTAGTAGCGTGTCTGCTCTCGCCCTTATTGTTATAGCTGGCTATAAAAAAACACTCCACCAGCTTAAGTCGACTTTTCTTCAACGTCCGCTTTACTACTTATTACTCGGACTTATCAATCCTTTCGCTTATTACTTAGTGTTATTTAAAGCCTACGAATTATTACCTGCTTCGCAGGCTCAACCCATCAACTACAGTTGGGCAATCACTCTGACTTTAATGGCTGCACTTTTCTTAGGACAAAAAATTCAGCGTAAAGATTGGATAGCTTGCGTGCTGGGATATGGCGGTGTGGTGGTAATTGCGACTCAAGGTAATATTTCAGCCTTGAATTTCACCAGTCCGTTAGGCGTTGCGTTAGCGCTATTTTCGACACTGTTATGGGCAGGCTATTGGATTTTAAATACTAAAAATAAAGCCGATCCAATCCTCGGTTTATTACTGGGCTTTTTAGTCTCGCTGCCATTTTCTATCGGCTTGAGTCTGTATCTTGGCGGTTGGCAAAGTGTACCTTGGCAAGGCTGGGCAGCAGTCACGTATGTTGGTTTATTTGAAATGGGGATCACCTTTGTTTTATGGCTCAATGCGCTACGGTTAACCCGTAATACCGCTAAGATCAGTAACCTGATTTTTATCTCACCTTTTATCTCTTTATTATTGCTCGCCACAATTATTGGTGAAACGATTCATCCCTCAACATTGATCGGCTTAATATTAATTATTGCAGGACTCGTAATCCAACAATGGCGAAATAAAAAAGTCCCGATTGTTGAATAGCTAAATTTAACCAAAAAAAAGCCTGTCGATTTGACAGGCTGTACGGATAAGGCTGTCACCACCTCACCTTTAAACTCATAATATTTATTAATTCTGTACCGTTAACTGTGGGTGCCAACGACGCCCGATTTTAGACACTAAAATCAATAATCCTGGGATCAGTAACCACATTTGTAACGTCATTAGCACGGGGGATGAGAAATCTAATCGTTGGGTTAGGCTCACCATGACACCAGCACCACTCATTTGGAATAGCCCCAATAATGCTGCTGCAGTTCCAGCACGATCGCCAAATGGTGCTAATGCTTTTCCGGCTGCAGAGCCTAATACAAAAGCAAAACCAAAGGAACAAATGAAGATTGGCACCATAAAAGCCCATGCTTGCTGTAATGGACTTAATAGCAGCATCAGAGCGCCTGCCATCATTAAGATAATCAAACCAGTACGTAACGTTCGGCGAGTACCAAAGCGATCCATAAACCTGGGTGCAACCATACAGGCTGTAATATTGAGCACAGCATTAATACCAAACCAGATCGTAAACTGGTTCATGTCTTGACCAAGGTGGTTCATCAACCACACTGGTGCTGAAGTTACATAGGCTAAAATCACCGCCATCGCTAACATGCAAAGTGTAGCGTGAAATAAAAATGTTGGTTCGCGTAATACCGACCAGTAACGACTAAGACTAATAGTAGAGCCTTTCACATTAGTACTGACAGGGCGTGTTTCTTTAAATAACACCATCACAAAAAGACCTGCAACTAACGCAAATCCAGCCATGAAACTAAAGTTTGAACGCCAGCCAAAATGATGAGTAAGCCAAGTGCCTAAAAGAGGAGCAAGCGCAGGAATAAAACAAATCGCACCATTTAAATAGCTGATCATACGACCGCTTTTTTCAGCGCCAAAACTATCACGAACCGCAGCAAAAGCAGCAACAGAGGTTGCGCAAGCACCAAAGCCTTGTAGCAAGCGTGCCAACAAAAGTAAATCTAAACTATGTGCAACATAAGCCATCACAGCACTAAAGCCGTAAATGACAATACCACCAAGAGCAATCGGACGACGACCAATACGATCAGCTAATGGGCCAGCTATTAATTGTCCGAGACCAAGGCTAAACATGAACCATGTCACCGTATCTTGAACACGGGTAGGATCAACTTGAAAAGCATTTGCCATAACAGGCAATGCAGGAAGATAAATGTCTATAGCCAACGGGCTAAATAACACCAAGGTCACCATTAAGGCGACAAGCCGAGTATCGGTAGAAGTAGAGGTTGTCATGTGGCGTTCCTAGAAAAAGATCGCGCAAGTCTACGGTGTTATGAGAGTGAATAAAAATGGTTTATTTTCAATACCGCTTTTCCAAATTGGAATCCACCAGCCAACGTATTAATCACTAAGATAAATAGAGTCATAAGGTGAATACCCTGTTATTTATCATAGAGACAATTGAAGCGAGCCGCTAAAAAAGCTAACGTAACAATATTAAACCTAAATCGCTAATACCACAGTGATCAGGGTGAATTAGATCTAACCGCCTTCTAAAGGTGGTTTCTTGACAAGGAACAGACATGCAAACAGTTATCGCACAACGTATTGAGCAAATCCGTCAATGGCTTGAAACACAGCAGCTCGATGCCTTACTGATCCCTCATGAAGATGAATATCTTGGTGAGTACATTCCCGATCATAATGAGCGCCTTCATTGGCTAACTGGATTTACTGGCTCAGCAGGTGCTGCCGTGATCACTCGTGATCGTGCTGCAATGTTTGTTGATGGTCGTTATGTTGTGCAAGTGCGCAAGCAAGTACCGGGTGATGTGTTTGAATATTGTCATTTGATCGAGCAACCACCGGTGCACTGGGTATTAGAAAATCTAGCAGCAGGTAGCAAAGTCGCTATTGATAACCGCCTACACAGTGCAGCATGGCTGAAAAATGCCACGACAACCCTTGATGGTGAACTAGAGCTAGTATCAGTTAACGAAAACCCAATTGATGAACTATGGCTTGATCGCCCAGCACCAAAACTGTCGGATGCGGAGTTAATGGGTCTAGAGTATGTCGGTCAATCAAGTGAAGAAAAACGTGAACAAATTGCCGCACTACTAAAAAAACAAAAAGCTGATGCTGCCTTTTTAAGTCAGCTTGATAGCATTGCTTGGCTACTCAATGTTCGTGGTGATGACGTTCACTGTCTACCCGTTCTGCTGTCAGCTGCTGTGATCCACAGCGATGCATCTGTTGATTTCTACATCGATCATCACCGCCTACCAGAAGGTTTTGCAACGCACGTAGGTAACGGCGTCAATATCCGCGAGCCAGAGCAACTCGCCGCGGGTTTAGCCGCACTTTCAAGTAAACGTGTACAGTTTGATTCAGCGAACAGTAATGCATGGGCAGCTCAGCAACTGACTGATGCTGGCGCACTGCTTATTGAAGCAGCTAATCCAACACTGCTACCAAAAGCCGCTAAAAATACGACTGAAATAAATGGCATGAAAGCGTGTCATATTCGTGATGGTGTCGCGATCTCTAAATTTCTTGCGTGGGTAGATAATCAAGTTGCAAGTGGCAATCTATTAGATGAAGCAGTGCTTTCCGATCAACTTTGGCAATTCCGTCAGCAAGATCCAACCTGTCGTGACGTGAGCTTCGATACGATTTCCGCCTCTGCGGGTAATGCAGCAATGTGTCACTATAACCACATTGATCAACCACAGCCAGGCAAGCTGCAAATGGATACGGTTTACTTAGTCGATTCAGGCGGTCAATACCCTGACGGTACGACCGATATCACCCGTACTATCGCTATCGGTAATCCAGGTGATGAAGTAAAACAAGCCTTCACACTGGTACTAAAAGGTCATATTTCATTGGCTTCGGCACGTTTCCCGAAAGGTACAACAGGCTCACAACTTGACGCACTCGCGCGTCAGCATCTATGGGCACATGGCTTTGATTATGATCATGGTACAGGTCACGGAGTGGGCCACTTCTTAAGTGTTCATGAAGGTCCACAACGTATCTCTAAAGTGGCTAACTCAACCGCACTACTGCCAGGTATGGTGTTATCTAACGAGCCGGGTTATTACCGTGCAGACGCATTTGGTATTCGTATCGAAAACCTTGAACTGGTCGTCGATGTTGAAACTCAAGGCGACATGAACGTCATGGGCTTTGAGTCATTAACTCGTGCGCCAATTGATAAGCGTTTAATCGAGCCAGCACTACTAACAGACGTAGAGCTTGCATGGCTTAACAACTATCACCAAACCGTGTTTAACGTGATCAGCCCATCGCTGGCAGGTAGTGATCTTGAGTGGCTAACGCAAGCGACATCACCGCTAAGCCGCTAACTCTTAGATAAGAAAAAGAAAAGCCAGTACGCATCACGTACTGGCTTTTTATTATCCAGAATAGGCGGGATGCCAATCTTTCCACACCACTTCAAACCCCTGTTGCTTGACCGCTGTAGCGACATCTGCGACCGAACGTTCATCACTGATTGCAAACTGTTCTAGCTCTGGCGTGTCATCAGCGTATCCGCCCGGTTGGGTTTTAGAGCCCGCCGACATACTAGTGATCCCCAAGGGCAATACATTATCGCGAAAATGCGGTGATTCTCGCGTCGATAACGACAGCTCAACTTCAGGATTAAACAACCGATAAGCACAAATCAATTGCACCAGTTGGCGATCCGTCATCACCGATTTAGGCTCTAATCCACCAGTACAGGGTCTTAAACGTGGAAATGAAATCGAATAGCGGCTTTGCCAATACGTCCGCTCAAGATAAGCCAAATGACTGGCAACAAAAAAACAATCCGTGCGCCATTCTTCCATACCGATCAAAGCACCAATCCCTATCTTGTCTATTCCGGCTTTTGCTAACCGATCTGGTGTCGCTAAGCGGTATTCAAAATTGGTTTTATTGCCTCGTAAATGATGCTTCGCATAGGTTGGCGCATTATAAGTTTCTTGATACACCATCACCGCATCTAAACCAAGTTGTCTCAGCTCTTGATACTCATCTTGCTCTAGTGGCTGTACTTCCATTGCCAAATAACTGAAGTGCTGTTTGATTTGAGGGATCGCATCACGAAAGTAATTCATACCAACTTTGGTTTGATGCTCGCCAGTGACCAGTAACACACTATCAAAATTTAGCGCTTTTATTGCCTCACACTCTCGCTCTATTTCTTGTTCACCCAAGGTACGACGCTTAATGCGATTTTCCATCGAAAAACCACAATAGGTACACGCATTGGCACACAGATTCGAAAGGTATAACGGCACATAAAAACTCATGGTATGACCAAACCGCTGACGTGTTAGCATCGCAGAGAGTTGTGCCATTTGCTCTAAGTAAGGTTCAGCCGCAGGGGAGATTAAGGCTTTGAAATCCTCTAGATCCAGCGTTGATTTTCCTAAAGCACGCTCAACATCGGTAGCCGTTTTAGTATAAATCGACAAACGGATATCATCCCAATCCATTTGTTGCCAAACATCCACAAAGCTCATATTGGCTCCTTAATCGTTAAGAAATGCCGTTAATGGACTTGATGCAATTGCATGGTTCACCTTACCTGCAAGACCCGCTTCATAGGCCATACGACCACTTTCCACGGCCAATTTAAATGCACGCCCCATTGCAATCGGATCACTTGCCGCTGCGATGGCAGTATTGACCAATACCGCATCAGCCCCCATTTCCATCGCTTCTGCGGCATGAGAAGGTGCCCCAATGCCCGCATCCACCACCACAGGTACTTGCGCCTGATCGATAATAATGCGAAGAAAATCGCGAGAAGCGACCCCTTTATTCGAGCCAATCGGCGCACCTAATGGCATCACGGCAGCGCAACCCACATCTTCTAATCGCTTACAAAGCACAGGATCGGCATGACAGTAAGGCAGTACAACAAACCCTTCTTTTACCAACTGCTCTGCCGCTTTTAGCGTTTCAATCGGATCAGGCATGAGGTATTTTGGATCAGGGTGAATTTCTAATTTTAGCCAATTCGTCCCCAATGCTTCTCGGGCTAACTGCGCAGCAAAGATCGCTTCTTTGGCATTTTTCGCCCCTGACGTATTAGGCAGTAAATTCACTCCAGCTTGGATCAGTGGCGCTAAGATATCGTCATCACGCTCAGCGATATTGACCCGCTTTAGTGCCATAGTCACGAGCTCAGATCCTGTTGCTAAAATCGATTCTGCCATGACATCACGATTGGCGTATTTACCTGTTCCGGTAAACAGTCTCGATGTGAATGTTTTATCTGCAATAGTCAACATATTAACCTCCAGCTATCGCTTGAAATAACGCGATCTGATCGCCATCAGCAATGACGGTTGTCGACCACTCACTGGCTCCAACAATGCGCTGATTTATCGCGACCGCAGTACCTTGTATGGGTAAATCTAACTGCTTAACAAATTGATGAACGGTTTGCTCAGCCTCGCAAGACATAGATTCATCGTTCAACCAGATAGTTATCATGGTAGCCATTTACACAACCTCTCTTTGATCTTGCTGACCACACACAGGGCAACCAGAATCAGCATCGATTGATACCTGCTGCCATTTTCCTGTTAAGCCATTAAATTGCTGCAGCAAACCAAACCCAACTTCACCAACACCTGCGATAGCTTTGATCGCATTAAGCGCTTGTAACGTTCCAATAGTGCCAACAACAGGCCCCATCACGCCGTTACTACGACAATTTTTATCTTGTGGTGACGCTTCAGTACTAAATGGAAACACACATTGATAACACGGTGAGGCCTGCCTGAAATCAAACGCCAGTAACTGTCCTTGCCAACCTATCGACGCACCGGCAATCAGTGGTGTTTGATGCTGATAACAAGCTTGATTGACCGCATAACGGGTAGCCCAGTTGTCACTGCAATCAAGTACAATATCGGCCTGTTGTACTTCCATTACGAGTTGAAAACCTGCAAGCTTAGCTTTTACTGCACGCGTTCGTACCAATGGGTTCAATGCTAAAAGCTGATCACAGGCTGCTTGCGCTTTATTGAGTGACACATCGGTTTCTCGATAAATCACCTGACGCTGCAAGTTCGAACTCTCAACCTCATCATCATCAGCAATCACCAGTAACCCAACACCCGCAGCCGCTAAATACATCGCTGCCGCTGAGCCTAAACCTCCCGCACCGACGATCAATACCTTGGCATTGTTAAGTGCAAGTTGCCCCTGCTCTCCCATCTCTTCCAGCATGATTTGTCGGTTATATCGAATAAAAGCAGTATCAGAGAGTCTGTCAGTTGTCATCCTTAACCTCCCGCTCAGATAAGCATTGATTGAGTTGTTCGACGGCAATCGCAGGCTCACTTGACTGGGTGATCGCGCGTACCACCGCAACACTACTTACCCCTGTTTTCCAAACGACGGGCACACGAGATAAATCAATCCCCCCAATTGCCACTGTTGGAAACGTATTGCCAATCAATTGTTGATACAGCTTTAAGCGGTGAACGCCTTGCGGTAATGACGGCATTTGCTTGGTTGTGGTTGGGTAAATATGACCAAGGGCGATATAACTGGGATTAAATGCCATCGCACGTAATATCTCGTAATACCCATGGGTTGAGATCCCTAAGCGAAGATTCGCTTGTTGAATGGCATTGAGATCAGCGACTGCTAAATCTTCTTGTCCCAAATGCACCCCAAAAGCACCATGCTCAATAGCCAGTTGCCAATAGTCATTAATAAAGACCTGCGCATTTGCCTGCAGACCTAACGCAATAGCATGAGCAACATCTTGGTTCAAACCTTGTGCATTCGGATCTTTGATCCGCAGCTGAGTGGTTTTCACATCCAATTCAAGTAACTGCTTAACCCATTGGACGGAATCCACTACCGGATATAACTTCAGTTTATCACTATCAACAGCAGCAAAAGCTTCAACTGGCTGACATTCGAATTGCCAACCAATATCTGACAGCTTTGAAAAATTAGCACAAACGATGTCAGGGAAAGCCTCACGCTCAGTTGGCCAAATGCCCATCTGCGTTGACTGGGCATACGCCCTTGCCAGCACTAGAGCATCTTCTAAGGGGTAATCAAGCGCGAGTGCCACCAATAACATCGCTCTCTGTTGAGTCGCATTACCAAGCTCAACACTGAAACAACCACGAACGTCACCATCATGATGCCAAAGATCAAGATAACCACCCTTGACAGGTAAACCACATACCACAACGTTAGATCGTTTCAGTATTTGCGCTTTGATCAGCGAAAGATCTACCTCAGAAGATACCCATTGATCTTGAAATACATAATCAATTAGCTGAGTGGAGCAGGCTTGTTCAAAGCCCACTCGTTTAACGCAAGAGGGCGTCGATACCTCTATCCACTCTTGGCTTGATGGTATTAACGTGACTTGCTCACCTAACTGATACTCTGCAGCAGAGGCTAATAATGGCTCAATATGCATCACCAGAGACGATAAGACCTTTGGTAAGCTTAAGGTGCTCATTAGCTTTCCTCTTTAGCTAGGTGATATAACTCACTACCTTTAGATCGAAACTCTTGTGCTTTTTGCTGCATGCCTTCAAGTGGATCATCTAATAGCTTGATCGCGATTTCTGAGTCTTCTAACCCCTTAGCGTAATCTCGTACTTCTTGAGAGATCTTCATTGAACAGAATTTAGGGCCACACATTGAACAGAAATGGGCAACTTTGCCTGACTCTTGAGGGAGAGTTTCATCGTGATAGGCACGCGCCGTTTCAGGGTCAAGACCGAGATTAAATTGATCTTCCCAACGGAATTCAAAACGCGCTTTAGATAAGGCATTATCGCGCACTTGTGCACCAGGGTGGCCTTTTGCTAAATCAGCAGCATGGGCACAGAGTTTATAAGTGATAAGACCGACTTTTACATCGTCTTTATTAGGCAAGCCTAAGTGTTCTTTGGGTGTCACATAACAAAGCATTGCACAGCCATACCAGCCAATCATCGCCGCACCAATACCCGATGTAATATGATCATAACCCGGTGCGATGTCTGTCGTCAGTGGGCCTAAGGTATAGAATGGCGCTTCATGACAATGCTCTAGCTGCTCTTCCATGTTTTCTTTAATCATGTGCATGGGTACGTGACCGGGGCCTTCAATCATGACCTGCACATCGTATTCCCATGCAATTTTAGTTAACTCACCTAATGTGCGTAGTTCACTAAACTGGGCTTCATCATTGGCATCGGCTACAGAGCCTGGACGCAAACCATCGCCCAGTGATAGTGAAATATCGTATTGCGCACAGATCTCACAAATCTCACGGAAGTGCTGATAGAGGAAGCTTTCTTTATGGTGTGCCAAACACCACTTCGCCATGATAGAGCCGCCACGCGATACAATACCGGTTACACGTTTCGCCGTCATAGGTACATAACGAAGCAGTACGCCAGCATGGATAGTGAAGTAATCCACCCCTTGCTCAGCTTGCTCTAGTAATGTGTCACGGAACACTTCCCAGTTAAGGTTCTCAGCCACACCATTTACTTTTTCAAGTGCTTGGTACATAGGTACAGTACCAATCGGAACAGGGCTATTACGGATGATCCATTCACGCGTTTCGTGAATATTTCGACCAGTTGATAAATCCATTACCGTATCGCCACCCCAACGGGTCGACCAGACAAGTTTTTCAACTTCTTCTTCAATCGATGAACTCACCGCTGAGTTACCAATATTGGCATTCACTTTAACAAGGAAATTACGGCCAATGATCATTGGCTCAGTTTCAGGATGGTTAATGTTGGCAGGAATAATTGCTCGGCCTTCAGCCACTTCTTTACGCACAAACTCAGGCGTAATTTCTTTTGGTAAATTAGCACCAAAGCTCACACCTGGATGTTGTTGGTTTAATACTTCATCACGGTATTTCGCACGACCCATATTTTCACGGATCGCGATATATTCCATCTCAGGCGTAATAATACCTTGGCGCGCATAATGTAATTGCGTCACACAACGCCCAGCTTTTGCACAACGAATACGCGCACGTTCCGCAAAACGTAAATCATCAAGCGTCTTATCATCTAAACGTTCATTGGCATACTCAGAGCTTAACCCTTCTAGTAATTCAGTATCGTCACGCTCTGCGATCCATTGCTCACGCACTAACGGCAAGCCATTATAGATATCGATGTTTTTTTCAGGATCAGTGTAAAAACCAGAAGTGTCGTAAACGCGAATAGGCTCGTTAGGCTCAAAGATAGGATTATCTTTACCGCCACCAACCAAGCTATCAGCTAAAGTGATTTCACGCATAGGAACAAGCACATCAGGACGGCTACCTTGAACATACACTTTCTGTGAGTTCGGGTATGGTTGTGCTGTTAATGATTCAATAAATTGTTTCGCTTCCAGTCTCGCTTGCTTGCGATTCGACATAGCAGTTTCCTTGATTTTTCAATGTAGGGGAAAATGCTTGGCGGATGGGCGTAAACAAGAGGTGTGTACCTAAGTACAGCTATGCAGATGCATACAGTGATCCCTTAAGATATGTAGCAGAAGACATTCTCTCGTTCCCTTCGCAGGTATTAGCCTGATCAGGTTCAACGGATCCCGCAATGCGGTCTCAGCCATATGGCACTCCGACAAGTAGCAATGAGTATAAAGAAGCCGTTATAGTGCAACAACCTTTATACTGAGAAAAATAATAAAAAGTGACAAACAACAAAAAGCCGTGCATCAACACGGCTTATTATTACATTGCATATTTTAATCGTTGTTACTGTGAAATTAATACATCACAACCTAGGTGATTAGCCAAAGAATCACTTAAATCACCAAACAAGTGAAAAGTCGATTTATGGTAACCGGTGATCACTAGGCTAGCATTCAGTTCTTTTGCTAAAGCCTCTATATGCTTTGAAACATCGCCATCTGCAGTATGTATCGCTTTAACTTTATGAGAAGAAGCTGTAATTAAATCAGATAACTCTTTCATGCGTTTTTTTGCAATCGCATCATGCTCTTCTTGTAGCTCAACTTCCACATCAATAAAACTTACGTTTCCGATCCCTGGCTCAACATAAGCAACATGTAAATCAGCGTGATTTTGCTCAGCGATAACGCCAGCTTTCACCATCAATTTATGCGCATTTTTATCTTCAGGATTAACCGCTAATAACACTGTTTGGTAAAGCGACATACCTAGCCTCCTTGAGCTAAGGCTCATAGTAAATTCATTATTTATGATTATGATGCTATAAATATAGCTATACAACTAAGTATTACGCTGACTATTTAATATTAACTTAAATCAATGATTGCATTTTTGGAGAGTTCTCACTTTTCTCGCTAGCGATTATCATGAGCGCTTTCTATCATTACCTAAAAATATAAACGAGATCCCAATGAGCCAATATTTATTACTAGGATTCATCGCGCTTGGTGGTGCATTCGGCGCCTGCTCAAGATACCTCATTTCTGAGCTATGCGTAATGCTATTTGGCCGTGGCTTCCCATACGGTACTTTAACCGTAAACGTGCTGGGCTCCTTGATCATGGGGCTATTGATGTCAGCACTTAATCAAGGAATGATTGAAGCTGCACCATGGCGACCTATTATCGGTTTAGGCTTCCTAGGCGCACTAACAACATTCTCCACGTTCTCAATGGACAATGTTGTCTTGATGCAACAAGGTGAATTTTTCAAAGCAGGCTTAAACATTTTACTTAACGTTATTGTCAGCATTGCTGCTTGTTATGTTGGCTACCAGCTTATGATGAAAAGTTAATAGATAACCGATAAAAAACCGCCTGCATGGCGGTTTTTTTATATCTAAATTAAACGAGTCATCACTTTATGCTAATGAAGAAGAACAACAAGTAATTCATTATTCTATTTAGATTAAAATTCTAAGTAACGCTATATATTTCTTAGCTATGTTTATGGCACTTATCTTCAGACGAAAAAAAACCTGAATCTTTCGATTCAGGTTTTTTTAATAAAGTGGCGGAGCGGACGGGACTCGAACCCGCGACCCCCGGCGTGACAGGCCGGTATTCTAACCAACTGAACTACCGCTCCACACGGAGATAAAACTTTCGTTTTATCCGATATCCGTAGTTCAAAACGAATATCTTAACTTTTTGTCTTCACTTTTTGTAAAAGTGAAAACGAATTAGAAGCCTGGCGATGTCCTACTCTCACATGGGGAGACCCCACACTACCATCGGCGCTATTACGTTTCACTACTGAGTTCGGCATGGGATCAGGTGGGTCCATAACGCTATGGTCGCCAAGCAAATTCG
>NZ_PYNV01000019.1:0-91245 GCF_003026095.1 Photobacterium sp. GB-72
ATATATTATTGGTTATTACAGCCAATTACGACCACATCAATATAATGGCGGATTAACACCGAATGAATCAGAACGATTATATTGGTTAACCTCTAAAACCGTGGCTAGTATTTGTTGACCACTACAAACATTAACTATTGACGCTAAAGTCTCTTACTATATAAGTGTTAATGTATTGGTTTAAATTCAACATTCTACTTCCACAGATGTGTACCTCATCCCCAAATTCGATACTCGCTACTTGACCTGCACAGTTAAGAGAGTGCTGGCATGACGATGAATGAGCCACTTTCTTTATAATGACAAGACAGTTTCTCCTCTAATCGAATCGTCGTTATCCATTCCTTAAGTCTTTTTAAAACATTATCCGCTAGATAAGCAACAACTCCTGATTAGTCAAAACATTCTTTACCTTGTGTACGGTGCTATTGCGAACCTTACAAAAATGTAAAGTTCATGACAGGTTGGTGTATAGAACCTTATGTATTCTTTCAGCATCAAAACAAACATAAGGTTTTCAACATGTCTATTAAACGTATTTCTTTATTCCTTTTACCAGCAGCATTGTTATCAACATCAGTTTTAGCTGAAATGCCAACTCAAGGTTTTATACCGTCAATGGCAGTACAAACTCAACAACAAGGATTTACTGGACCAAGTTACGGCTTAAACACAGTGAAGGCTGTGCTTGATGCTGGCATGTTCAGTGATGATACACCGGTGGCACTGACAGGAAATATTACCCGCTCTTTAGGTGGTGAGCATTACACATTTACTGATGGTACTGGCTCTGTCACGATTGAGATTGATCATGACAAGTGGTTCGGCATCCAAGTTACACCGGAAACGAAAATAACGATCTCTGGCGAAATTGATAAAGAATTTAATCATACTGCTATTGATGTAGATTATATTCGAATTGCGAGTTAATACGCTCTAGATATCACGATAATTTCACAATTGTTGAAATAGTATAATCTCCTCATTAGTTACAGATAGATAAAATGAAAAAGTCAGTATTGCTTTCGTTAGCCCTCCTAAGTGGTAGTGCAGTGGCTTCGCCTTATATGGGTTTGGAATATGGTGCAGCATCAGTAAAACACGATTACCAAACACACTTTCTCGCTGATAATAAAACGGTTGTAGCTAGTGATTCTAGCTCTGTGTTCGGTGGTTTTATTGGCTATAAAACAGAAAACAATTATGGTCTTGAACTTAGCTATAAACAGTTTGATTTAGACGGGGATAGCAGTCAGTTACTTCTGTCTGATAAACCTGGATTTATTTTAGAGCGCGAGTGGGAGTCGGATTTATCGGTTAAACAAATTAGCCTAAAGCCTGTGATGTTTTACTCATTATCTGAAAACATACAGCTTAAAGGCGGTCTTGGTTTAACGTATAGCCATTATAAATACACCTCATCATCTCATGATGAATATGAGCACGTATTAAATGATGACATTGAGATAAATCTACCTCGCTCTGGTGGTGAGAATAAAAAAGACAGTGCGTTAGGTATTGTTGCAAGTGTTGGCGTTGATTATAACCTTTACCGAAATATTCACATTGGTGCGGCAATGGAATACTATGTAGATAGCATCGCGAATGGTGGCAATATTACGGTAAATACGTCGTACTTTTTCTGAGTATAAGCCTACCTCTAAAATAATTGCAGTGAGCGATGTTGTTAAAGCGCTCACTGCTTTTCTGTATTGATCTAGTTCATTTATTTTTATTGGACAGCACGTTTAGTGAGTCTGATTATATTACCGAGCGATTATTATGCGTATCTTGCTTGTTGAAGACGATATCAGTTTAAGCCGTTATGTTGAGAAAGGCCTCCAAGAAGCCGGACATAATATTTTATGTGTTGATGATGGGAGACATGCATTATCGATATGTCTCACGGAACAATTTGATATCGCGATTGTAGATCGAATGTTGCCAGGCTTAGATGGACTCGCGCTTGTTAAGGCATTACGAGCATCAAAAATAACCATGCCCGTATTATTTTTAACCTCGCTGGGGGGGATAGATGATCGCGTTGATGGATTAGAGGCAGGAGGCGATGATTATTTAACTAAGCCATTTGCTTTTTCAGAGTTATTGGCACGCTTGTCTGCGTTATCTCGTCGTTCACATCAGTTGCTAGAAAAAGCCACTAACGAATTGCACTATGCTGATGTTTCACTGAATTTATTTGATCATACCGCATGTCGCCAAGGGCAAAACTTACAGTTACAGCAGAAAGAGTTTCGTATTTTGGAGCTTTTTCTTCGTCATCCAGGCCGTGTGATCACACGAACTATGTTACTTGAGCATGTATGGGGATTGTATTTTGAGCCTCAGACCAGTGTAGTAGAAACACATATCAGTCGCTTGCGTAATAAATTAGAAAAACCGTTTGGCGATCAGTTGATCCATACCGTACGTGGGGCGGGTTACAAATTAGAGTGCAAAAAATGAGAAGCGCAATACTGCCGTTAATGGTCGAACGCATAAAGACATTTTGCGCTTCGCATCCTTGGTTACGTCATTCTGCGATTCAACAAGGAGTAATGTTTGTTACCGTCTCTATAGTGAGCTTGCTACTGATATCAAGTATCACGATTTCGTATGTTGATTATCATTTAGATGAATTAAATGACGAGATTGAGCAAAACATTGAAGCCTTTATGTATGGAATGACAACTGAAATAGACAAAGAACCTATTGATGAAGATGATGTTATCGATGTTTTAGTCACAGGCTTTACCTTATCTGGGATACTCGTTGTGCTACTGAGTGGCGTAATCGTCACTTACATGAGTAAACGTAACCAAGAAAAAATTGATCGTATTGAACATGTGCTAAAAATGGCATCAGAAGGCAATTTATCGGCAAGAACCACCGTTTCTCGGCAAGATAATGATCTGGATCGTATCAGTTATTCGGTGGATGAAATGCTCTCTCACTTACAAAGTGTTGTGGCGGCAATGAGCGATATTTCTGCCAATATTGCTCATGAATTGAAAACACCTATCACACGTTTGCAGTATCATTTACTGACTCTCGATGAAATGCTGGTTCAACAAAATACAGTTGATAGCCATCATTTATCTGAGCAGTTAGCATTAGCTGTCAAAGAATCTACTCGTTTAGCTGATATTTTTGATGCGCTATTGCGGATTTCACAAATTGAGTCAGGTCAACGTCGTCAACGATTTGAAACTGTAGATATTGTTGATGTAGTCAATATTATTGCGGATATCTATGTCGATGTAGCAGATGATGCAGGGATGGTCTTAAACGTTCATACGCCAAAGTCTCCGCTTGTTATTCAGGGTGATCGTGAATTGTTGATCCAGCAACTGGCTAATTTGGTGGAAAACGCATTGCGTTATTGCCCTAAAGGAAGTGAGCTTTCTCTGATTTGCCGACAAGAAAATGAATCCGTGATGATCGCGATGAAAGATAATGGCCCTGGTATTCCTGAATGCGAAAAAGAGCGAGTGTTTGAACGATTATACCGGATCAATAAAGCACGAAATGATGGTGGTTTAGGCATAGGGTTATCTTTAGTTAAAGCGGTAGCTGAATTACATAAAGGTGACGTAAAACTTTATGACTGTCATCCTGGGCTCGGTGTTGATATTCATTACCCTAAAGAAGAGTAATTTCCATTCACTGTATGATATTCAAAAAGGCCGATAAATATCGGTCTTTTTTGTATCAAACATTTAGGCTAGGTATAAAGATGATTAAAAATCAGAAATAAAGATGTAATTTTTCACATTCTTTTTAATTATTTTATCACTAAGTATAAATAGCCGTATTTTATGTATCATATAAATAATTTTAAACCTGATTAAATTTGTATTTGCCATTATTCAGTTATTGATGCTCTGTACCTTTAGGTATGTTAGGCTCTTGATAGTCTCCCCTAATATCAGCAGACACTATTTTAGCGCTCCACTTATTGTTAATCTGCTTTGCTATAATAGCGAATTGAGCATATGTGGTACCGAATGAATTGTACTCTAGAGGGACATCCATGCCGTCGATATGAAGTGTTCCTCTGATATACCTCAGCAGGCAATCTCCTCTGTCATAAGGGTAGTCCTCCTGCTTTAACGACTGAGGACCTAACTTATCAATATAATTAGGCCTACATACAACTTGATAAAAAGTAAGTTCATCAATAGTACCTCGTGTACTGTTTAAAACTATATATTTTGGATAGGCGAAGGATGGAACTGAAAATAGTAAAAAAGGAAGTATAGCTAAAAGAAGTTTTTTCATCACGTAGTATCCTTAACATCGATTATAGAATAAGTGACACGCGCTATGTATTTGTAAAAAAGTATATCTCTCAAGTGATCTGGTCGCTTATAAGTACATATATAAAGCCGCCAAAGAGCGGCTTTTTATTTTCCATTTGTCGTTATTTAGTTATTGAGGATTACCCTTACACCGAGGGAGTATCATCATATTTCGGGGTATCATCATATTGAGGATTATCATCATATTGAGGGGTATCATCATATTGAGGATTACCATCATATTGAGGGGTATCATCACTATTGTTATAGTTACCCAAAATATCGGCGGATACTATTTTTGCTGTTACCTTATTATCAACACGCTTCGATACAATAACGAATTGGCCATATGACGTACCTGATGAATGATATTCCAATGGTATATCTTCGCCATCAATGTGAAGTATTCCTTGGATACTCTTAAGCAGGCAAGCTCCCCTGCCATCAGAATCAGGCGTTAATGACCAGGGTGTTAGATTATCAATATAGTGCTCACCACAAAAAAGTCCGCTCATTTGTTTAAAGATAAGGTAGTCAACAGTACCTGAAGTACTGTTTAAAACCGTATATTTTGTATAGGCGAAAGATGGAGCTGAAAATAGTAAAAAAGGAAGTATGGCTAAAAGGAGTTTTTTCATCACGTAGTATCCTTAACATCAATTCTAGAATAAGTGACACGCGCTATATATGCGCAAAAGACATACTATGTGTTCGGTAAATAAGTGACCGATCAAAATGACTCATTGTTGCGAATGTGAGACAGCCAATATTAGGTTTTTGAACCAATCTATGTTTTTTGTTGATATAGCCAAAGCGATGGGTATCGACACGGCAGCAATGACACAAGAGCAAGCAGTGAATGTAGCCCTTGAAGTCATTGATGTGCTATCTGAAAAGGTAGGGAGGAAACAACGCCTAGCAGATTTGGGTGTAACTGAAGACAAGCTAGCGTTCATGGCGTAAACGATGCGTGTTGTTTGGCCACCCCATACAAAGTGAGCTTCGAGGAAATCGCAGAAATCTTTAAAGCATGGATGTCATTAGCAATACCCTCCCAAAAGGTTGCTATCTCCTAGGCTTTTTTATTCCGGTTGAGCCGTCGCCTCTTCAGTCCTGTCAGTGGAAAGCGTCACATAGCGTTGTTGCAGCTCCGCCAGTAACTCCAAGGTGTCAAACTCATCTAAAGAAGGACGATCACCAGCAAAGAACATAATGCTTTTATTAAACATCTTTGATAATTCTAAAAGTGTATCTAAGCGTGGTTGTGTTCGACCATTCTCTAAGTCTAAGTAGGTTTGTCTTGCTATCTTAAGGTGTTTTGCAGCATCGACTTGGGTCATGCCATGCTCTTCACGGGCTTGTTTTAGCCGGTGGTGAAAGATTAGGAGCTCATTCATTCTTTTATTCTTCTAAATTTAAAACGCCAAGATTGTATAGATAAACGATAAGTTGAAAAATAGGTGAAAGTGATTTTTGTGTCATTCAAAGTGAGTTTGGAAGGGGGGGCACTAATCAGAATGTAAAAGTTTCATGTTTAATCGACTGATTATGATTTTTCTTTGTAATCATCTATCGCGATTTGATTTTGACTCGTTTTTGAGGTAGAGAGTAGCCTGTTCATACCTTGAGTAGGTTGTTGCTTACTCAAGGCTTTCGGAAAATGATTTAAGAAAAACGCAGTGGTATTGGATTAACGTTTCTGATTTTCTGCAATTTAACGCTTTTATCTTTTATCTTTTATCTTTATTTCTTTCTTCAAAAAATGCTCTAAAGTCGAATTTAGTACAATTTCCATTATCATTGCTCATTAGTGCAGGGTTACTCACGAGAACACAATGCTCATTATCGCTTACTGAGTCTTTTTCACTATGGCTACTGCAACCCATTAACACCAATATTAATGTGGTTAGCGTTATTACTTTTTTCAATTCAGACGCCTTACTTTAGATATTGCTTATTATAATAGAAATATGATCAACCTTATGATTATATAGAACTTAAATTCAAGATAATACCTAAAAGGTATATTTTGTTTGTGGGTTAAATACGATGAAATCTAAAGGCTATTTTATTTTCTACTATATATAGCCGCGCTATTGATTCATTTATTAACTTTTCATTAAGGCGTTATCTAGACAAGTTAGTGCTCTCGTCTAGATAATCTCTCTGCTCCTTTATTCTGCTTGAATCTTACCTGCTATACCTTTTTTGAATGTGCTTTTCTGCCACATTCCTGAAATGTTTTTTTTATAAAAGCGACACAAAAAATTGCCACGCTATGAGCATTATTTAACTAGGACTCAATAGCATGGATAACATTATTGAAGTCAAAGCGTTGACAAAAACGTTTGGAAATAAAAAAGCTTTAGATGGGATCGATTTCAGTATTCATCATAAAGAAATGACGGCGCTCTTAGGCCCTTCGGGATCGGGTAAATCAACATTAATGCGCCATTTAAGTGGCTTAGTCTATGGCGATAAAGATCAAAACAGTGAGATCCGTGTTTTAGGTGAAGTGGTCCAAGCGCATGGTCGTGCAACGGTTGATATTCGACAAAGACGCGCCCAAGCGGGGTACATTTTTCAACAATTCAACCTTGTTAATCGCCTCACTGTCCTAACTAACGTATTAATTGGTGCCATGAGCCATACACCGTTGTGGCGTACTTTAAGTGGTCGATTCAGTGTAGAGCAAAAACAGCAAGCGTTAGCTGCTTTAGAGCGAGTTGGGATGAGTGATTCTGCCTATCAACGTGTTTCGACTCTTTCTGGTGGGCAGCAACAACGTGTAGCCATCGCTCGTGCCTTGATGCAAAAAGCGAAGATCATTTTCTCTGATGAACCCATTGCTTCATTAGATCCAGAGTCTTCTCGTATTGTGATGGAATTACTGACAGACATTAACCAGCGGGAAGGGATTCCTGTGGTTGTTACTTTGCACCAAGTCGAGCATGCCCTTAAATATTGTAAACATGTCATCGCATTAAAAGAAGGCAAAGTCTTTTATCAAGGTGAAAGCGCAAGCATCAGCCAACAAGAGCTTGAACAGCTCTATAGCTATCAACCCAAAGTCAATATTGATGAGAGTGAACCTCTACCATTCGCGTCAATAGAAACCCATTCCACCCCTTTACTACGTTAACACACAAAGGATATTGAAGATGTTACGAGCACTAAAGACGATGGTTTGTAGTCTTGGACTACTTACAGCTGCAACAGCGATCCCCGTTTCTGCTGAAGAGCAATTGGAATCGCTTAATTTCGGTATTATTTCGACTGAATCACAGCAAAATCTCAAAACAGTGTGGGACCCGTTCCTAAAAGATATGAGTGATAAGCTGGGCATGGAAGTGAAAGCGTATTTTGCGCCAGATTATGCAGGCATTATTCAAGGTATGCGTTTCGATAAAGTTGATGTCGCTTGGTTTGGTAACAAATCAGCGATGGAAGCGGTTGACCGAGCTGGGGGCGAGGTTTTCGCGCAAACGGTAGACTCCGAAGGTAATCCTGGTTACTGGAGTTTATTGATCACCCATAAAGACAGCCCAATTAACAGTGTTGAAGACATGATTTCTCAGCGTTCGGAGCTCGCGTTTGGTAATGGCGATCCCAATTCAACATCAGGTTTTCTTGTACCGTCATACTATGTTTTTGCAAAAAATAACATTCAACCGTCAGAGTTTAAGCGCACGTTGAATTCTAGTCATGAAGTGAATCTCTTTGCTGTTGCAAATCAGCAAGTGGATGTAGCGACGAATAATACCGAAAGCATGCGCCGTTTCGAGCTTACCAATCCAGAAAAGTTTGCCAATATCAAAGTGATTTGGCAGTCACCACTGATTCCATCCGATCCTATTGTGTGGCGTAAAAATCTCCCTGATTCAGCAAAAAATGAAATTTACAGTTTTTTCATGGATTACGGTACTTCTGGTGATGAGAAAGAGCTAGCCGTTCTAAAAGAACTCGGTTGGGCTCCTTTTAAACCATCGAGTGACTTACAGCTGCTACCCATTCGCCAGCTAGCGCTCTTTAAACAGTTAAATAGCTTGAATAAACAAACAAGTTTAACCAAAGAGCAAGCGTCAAAATTAGAATCAGCGAAGAGTAAGCTTGCTGTTCTAAACCGCCAAATGAGTGCTCTTGAAGCAATGGAATAGCATCGTATGGGCTGGAGGCGCGAGTTTTCCAGCCCTTTGCTGCCACACAGTTTTTAATGGATAGATGCAATGAGCCGTTCAACTCAAAATATCCCAATGGGTCCCACTTCTCAATGGAAGCGCTTTGCAATCATGTTATTGGTTGCGTTTGTTCTTGCTTGGTCTTGGCAAGGTGCAGAAATGAATCCAGTTCAATTAATAAAAGATTCTGGAAACATGATTGAGCTAGGGGCGGATTTTTTCCCGCCAGATTTTACTTACTGGAAACTTTACCTCGAAGAGACCTTGATAACGATACAAATTGCATTGTGGGGGACGATATTAGCCGTCGTTATTTCTATCCCATTTGGATTGATGTGCTCAGAAAATATAGCCCCTTGGTGGATATATCAGCCAATGCGCCGCTTGATGGATTCTGCTCGAGCCATCAATGAAATGGTATTTGCAATGCTATTTGTTGTTGCTGTTGGGTTAGGACCTTTTGCCGGCGTACTTGCGTTATTTGTACATACCACAGGGGTACTTGCAAAACTGTTTTCTGAAGCGGTCGAAGCGATTGATATTGGCCCAGTAGAAGGCGTTCGTGCGACAGGAGCCAATAAAATTGAAGAGATTTTATATGGTGTTCTTCCTCAAGTATTACCGCTTTGGATTTCTTTTACGTTATATCGACTTGAGTCGAACGTTCGTTCGGCCACTGTGGTAGGCATGGTGGGTGCTGGTGGTATAGGGGTTCTGTTATGGGAAGCGATAAGAGGTTTTCAGTTCCAACAGACCGCTTGCATTATGTTGATCGTCATTGTCACTGTGAGTTTGATTGATTTTGCCTCACAACATATCCGAAAAATGTTTATTTAATATTTTTCATAACTTGTCTAGATAAGTCACCCGTGATGCTGAGAGATTGATGATGAGAGTGTATTTGAATATTGCGAAACACTTAGAAGAGGATGTTCGCCGCTATTTTCAAGCCGGTGACTATTTACCATCAGAATCAGTACTTGCTAAACGGTTTAATGTAAATCGTCATACCGTGCGTCGTGCGATAGATGAGCTGGTGTTTAATGGGATGATCGAACGCCAACAAGGACGAGGCAATATGGTTGTTAGCCAACCATTCGAGTACCCATTACATGCCGGGGCGCATTTTACTGATAATTTGTTGGAGCAGGGCAGTTTACCAACGAGTCGAGTGATCGAACGAGGTTTAACTCGCGCCAATGACAAGGTGGCTGCTCTCTTTGGTGTCTTACCTGAGTCATCGATTATTAAACTCACCACATTAAGAAAAATTGATGGTGTACCAGCCAGTGTGATTGACCATTACCTCTCTGATGTGAACTGGTGGCCTGCTGTAAAACATTTTGAAGTGGGATCGCTTCATCACTATTTGAGAGACAAACTAGACGTTCAACTGACGAGACGTTCGACGCGGTTGAGGGCCGTTATGCCCACCAAAACGGATTGTCGTCTACTACAACTTCCTAGCAAAACGCCAGTTATGGCATTTAAAACCACCAATGCCTTAAAGGGCACTGATCGGATCGTGGAATTTTTATCTTCACATACGCGATCGGATTTGGTTGAAATTGTTTTGGAGCACTAAATGGAAACGGAACAAAGAACGCAACGACAAAAGTGGATGGCTGTGTTAGCTCGATGCGATCATCGTGCCTTAGCTAACGGTTGGCAACAACTTGGTTTAGATCCGAGTTATCACTTTGTTCGAGAACCTGAGATTGGTCTAGCCCAAGTTCGCGCAAGAATGGGTTCAACAGGGAGCCAGTTTAATATCGGTGACGTTACGATGACGCGAACAGTGATCCAACTTGATAGTGGAGAGCTAGGGTATAGCTACATCACAGGTCGTGATAAATCTCACTCTGAGATAGCGGCTGTGATTGATGCCCTAATGCAAACATCGATGCAAAGCGATCTCCATCATCGGCTCATTAACCCGTTAAATGCCGACATTGCGAAGCAAGAACAGTATCGGGCTCAACAGGTTTCCGCCAGCAAGGTGGACTTTTTCACCATGGTGAGAGGAGAAGATGAATGAGCCAGCTAGTAAAAGGATTTGATTGTCCTGTTCATGACGCTCAGCAGACTTTTCGTTTATTAATGGACGTAATGGCTAAACCTGGTCTCGTGGTTGAATTACCAAGTGATGTTCGCTTTGGTGGTGTTAGCAAAGCCGCAACACAGTTAATGCTTACTCTGGTGGATAACTCGACGCAAGTATTTATGTCTTCGCACTATTTAAATGATCCGTCTTTCATTGAGAATGTCCGTTTTCATTGTGCCGCTTCTTTAACACAAATAAGAGAGCACGCCGATTTCGGGTTGTTAGCAGGTAACGAAATAACAACGTTAAACGGTTTTTCTAAAGGCGAAGAGAATTATCCAGACAAAAGCGCCTCCCTCATTATAGAAGTGGACTCGTTACAATCTGGTATTGAGCTGTCGCTGACAGGCCCCGGTATTCAAGGAAAAAACACGGCCTATATCAATGGATTATCAAGCGAATTACTTGCAGCGGTATTGAATGGGCGAGGGGTATTTCCGCATGGCGTGGATCTTTATTTAACAACTGGTCGCCAAGTTATGGCGCTACCTAGAACAACGCAAATTCGATTAAATAATAAAGAGGATACGCTATGTATGTTGCTGTAAAAGGTGGGGAAAAAGCCATTGCCGCCGCACATCGGCTTCAAGAGAAAAAACGTCGCGGTCCAACCTCTCAACAACCTCTTGAGGTCGCTCAGATAGCTGAACAGTTAGCTGGCGCAACAGACAGAGTGATGACAGAAGGCAGTGTTTACGATAAAGAGTTGGCAGCTCTTGCCATTAAACAGGCCGGAGGCGATTTAATTGAGGCGATATTTTTACTTCGAGCTTATCGCACAACACTGCCAAGATTTGCTGTTACTGAGCCGTTACAAACGGAAAGTATGCGTATTGAGCGTCGAATTTCAGCGGCTTATAAAGATCTCCCTGGGGGGCAGATACTGGGGCCAACTTACGATTATACCCACCGTTTACTTGATTTCACGCTACTGGCAGAAGGCGGTGAACAGGCGCATATCTGTAGCGAAAGTGATGATAGAGAACAGCCGCTGAATAACACTGAAATACCAGCGTTAAGCCCACAAGTCCTGCAGATTTTAGAGAAACTAGAGCTGGCAGTACAAGAGTCAGATAACGGGGAATTACCTGAAGATATAACCGTAACCCCACCTGCTTATCCTGCTAATCGAAGCGCAAGATTACAACAATTATCACGATGTGATGAAGGGTTTTTACTTGCGCTGGGGTATTCGACACAACGCGGTTATGGACGCAATCATCCTTTCGCAGGTGAGATCCGTTCAGGCCAAGTGACATTAGAAATTATTCCTGAAGAATTAGGCTTTGCTGTCGAAATTGGCGATATCGAATTGACAGAGTGTCAAATGATAAACGCATTTACAGGGAGTAAGACTGAAAAAGCCAAATTTACCCGAGGGTATGGAATTAGCTTTGGCTTTTCAGAACGCAAAGCGATGTCGATGGCACTTGTTGATCGTTCACTACAACATAAAGAGTACGATGAAAAGCCACAAGGCCCCGCTCAGGACGAAGAATTTGTTCTGTCACATGGCGATAATGTTGAAGCCTCCGGTTTTGTTAGCCATTTGAAACTTCCTCACTATGTTGATTTTCAATCTGAGCTTGAATTGATTCGAAAACTACAAAAAGAGTATGACGAGCAACAGAGTGAAATTATCAAAGAGGGCCTTCATGATGTTTGATTCAAACCAAACCGGTGGCTACAACTATGGCTACTTAGATGAGCAGACGAAAAGGATGATACGTCGAGCACTGCTAAAAGCGATTGCGATACCGGGTTATCAAGTTCCGTTTGGTGGCCGAGAAATGCCGATGCCTTATGGCTGGGGTACGGGAGGTATTCAAATCACAGCGGCGATAATCGGACAGCAAGATGTGCTTAAAGTGATTGATCAGGGCGCAGACGATACGACCAATGCCGTTTCTATTCGTCAGTTTTTTAAAAAAGTAGCAGCGGTTAAAACGACCGAAAAAACCAGTGATGCGAGCTTGATTCAAACACGTCATCGCATTCCTGAGAAACCGTTGAATGAAGGGCAGATATTGATTTATCAAGTTCCTATTCCTGAGCCATTACGTTTTATCGAGCCACGTGAAACAGAAACACGGAAAATGCATGAATTGGAAGAATATGGTGTGATGCATGTAAAACTGTATGAAGACATTGCACGATATGGCCATATTTCAACGTCTTACGCTTACCCTGTTGAAGTGAATGGTCGATATATTACTGATCCTTCTCCGATCCCCAAGTTCGATAATCCTAAAATGCATCAAATGCCTGCTCTACAACTGTTTGGGGCTGGCCGAGAAAAACGGATTTATGCCATTCCACCTTATACCGATGTGAAAAGTCTCGATTTTGATGACTACCCTTTTGAAATTCAGCAATGGGATGAACCCTGCAGTATTTGTGGCTCGACGGACAGCTTCTTAGACGAAGTCGTAACCGACGATCAAGGAGGGAGAATGTTTGTCTGTTCAGATACAGATTATTGCCGTGAACAACAAGCGCTGCAAAAGAGTAAGGAGACGACATTGTGTCTTTAATGGATGTTGAAAAGAGTCGGAATGAGACGGTTGTGAATCAAACCTGTGATGAATTACAACCTCTGCTTAAAGTGACGCAGCTGACGAAATTGTATCAAGCTGAGAAAGGCTGCCAAGAGATCGATTTTGAACTTTGGCCAGGTGAAGTATTGGGGATCGTTGGGGAATCAGGCTCGGGGAAAAGTACCTTACTCCGCGTTCTATCAGGCCGTGAAGTACCTGATAGTGGCGATGTTCAGTATCAAATTGACACTAATCATAGTGTTAGCCTGTTTGGTTTGTCTGAAAGTGAACGTCGTCGTTTGTTGCGCACAGAGTGGGGCGTGGTACATCAGCATCCAATGGACGGTCTTCGTTCTAGAGTGTCTGCTGGTGGCAATATTGGCGAGCGTTTAATGGCCGTTGGTAACAGACATTACGGGGATATTAGAGCACAAGCGATTGATTGGCTTGGGCAAGTTGAAATCCCCTTAGACCGAATTGATGATATGCCTATTACGTTCTCTGGCGGTATGCAACAACGGTTACAAATAGCACGAAATTTAGTGACGCATCCAAAGTTGGTATTTATGGATGAACCAACCGGTGGACTAGATGTATCGGTACAAGCCCGACTTCTTGATTTAATTAGAAATCTAGTTGTTGATTTAGGGTTGTCTGTCGTCATTGTAACGCATGATCTTGCCGTTGCTCGTTTGCTTGCTCATCGATTAATCGTGATGAAAGAAAGCCGCATTGTTGAAACGGGGTTAACGGATCAAGTGTTAGATGATCCACAGCATCCTTACACGCAATTACTCGTTTCATCGGTATTACAAGGATAAGAAGCATGATGAATACTCACAATAACAAAGTAATGCTTCGGGTTGAAAACATCAGCAAAACGTTCGTATTGCACAATCAAAGTAGCGCGCGAATATCTGTTCTTGATAACAGCAGTTTTCAGGTAGAAAGTGGTGAATGTGTGGTGTTACTTGGGCATTCAGGCTCAGGTAAAAGTACACTTCTTAGAGCACTCTACGCCAATTATTTAGTCGATGCTGGGCACATTCTTGTTCGCAAAAATCGAAATAATAATGACTGGGTAGATCTCGCCAATACGACACCTAAATCGATTCTTGAGGTAAGAAAGCATACCGTAGGTTGGGTGAGTCAATTTTTACGGGTTATTCCTCGTATCAGTGCATTAGATGTGGTCAGCCAGCCTTTGATTGATTTAGGTGTCGATAAAGATGAGGCGCGTGAAAAAGCACAAATCCTCCTTCGTCGGTTAAATGTACCGGAAGCACTTTGGCGCCTTGCTCCAGCGACGTTTTCTGGCGGAGAGCAGCAACGCGTTAATATCGCACGAGGGTTTATTGTTGAATCGCCTATTCTCTTACTTGATGAACCTACCGCGTCATTGGACGAGAAAAACTGCCAAGTTGTCGTCGAGTTAATTTCAGAGGCTAAGCATCGTGGTGCCGCGATTGTTGGTATTTTCCATGATGAGTCAGTTCGTAAACGCGTAGCAGATAAGATTTACGATATGTCCACAGCACAATTGAGTGAAATTGATCATTAAAAAGGAAGTCATGATGATTATTACCAATGTACAACTGGTATTGGAAAATGAAGTTATTAATGGTTCGATTGAAATCAAGGATGGTTTGATTCGAGCAATGTCGGATTCAAGCAGCCAGCGACCAGAAGCAATTAATGCAAATCAAAGTTTTTTAATGCCGGGCCTGATTGAGCTTCATACCGATAATTTAGAAAAATACTTTACCCCAAGACCGAAAGTCAATTGGCCTGCATTGTCAGCAATGGCAGCGCATGATGCTCAGTTAATTGGCTCTGGTATTACGACTGTTTTAGATGCGATTGCGGTTGGTGATGTCCGTGATGGAGGACATCGACAGGAAAACCTCGACAAAATGATTGATACCATCATCGAAAGTGGAAAGTTGGGGTTAAATAGGGCCGAGCATTTTGTGCATATACGATGTGAGTTACCGTATTCAGCGACAGTGGAATTGGCAGAAAAATATCTCGACTTAGAACAGATCCACATGGTGTCGTTGATGGATCATTCTCCCGGCCAACGTCAGTTTGTCAATATCAACAAATACAATGAATACTACCAAGGTAAATACAACCTAAGTGATCAGCAAATGGCAGAGTTTGAGCAATATCAGCGAGCTCAGTCTCTACAGTGGTCAGGTACTAATCGAAAAGCGATAGCCAAATTGTGTCGTGAAAAACACATACCTTTAGCAAGTCATGATGATGCAACGTCGTTACATGTCGAAGAATCACATTCACTAGGAATGGTATTAGCTGAGTTTCCGACGACGATTGAAGCCGCTCAACGTTCACATGAGCTTGGATTAAAAGTGATGATGGGAGCACCAAACGTTGTACGTGGCGGCTCGCACTCAGGAAATATTGCGGCACATGAATTAGCAACACTGGGTGTATTGGATGCGCTGTCGTCTGATTACTTTCCTAGCAGTTTGCTTGATGCTGTTTTTAAGTTAGCAAGCGATGAACGTAACGCGCTTGATTTAGCATCAGCGACGCGCCTAGCAACGGCTAATCCAGCGGCGGCACTCAACTTGACGGATAGAGGGACTATAAAAGAAGGGTTGAGAGCTGACTTAATGCTTGTTGGTCGTAAAGCCAATCAAGCCGTGATTGAACAAGTATGGCGCCAAGGCAATCGGGTTTTCTAGAGGAGAAACAGTGTTGGCTAGGTTGTTCTATATATTAGGTGCATCTGGCGCGGGTAAAGATTCTCTTATCAATGCGGTTCGAGAAAGTTTAAGTGAACGATTGATGATCGCACATCGATATATTACTCGACCTGCATTTATGGGGAACGAAAATCATATAGCGTTATCGGATACCGAATTTGATTTACGTATAAATCGTGGGCTATTTGTCATGCACTGGCAGGCGAATGGTTGTCGATATGGCGTTGGCAATGAAGTGGATGATTGGCTCAATAAGGGATTGGATGTCATGGTTAATGGATCCAGAGCTTATTTAGAAACCGCCAAGGCACGCTTTGGTGAACAACTTCAAGTGGTGTGGATCTCAGTTAGCCCTGAAGCCCTAGAGCAACGGTTACAGCTTCGAGGGCGAGAAAGTGAAGAAGAGATAACACAACGGTTGGAGCGCGCAGTGGCTTATGACGCTGTAAGACCACCATGTGCAATTGTGGTTGATAATAGTGGCTCTCTTCAAAGCAGTACTGAGCAGTTTCTTGCTCAAATGAAATATGCTGTATACGAGTCTTAATCAAAAAACGTAGTGGGGTAATTATGTTATCACTGACATTACTCGGCACAGGTGCCGCTGGTGGTGTTCCCCTATATGGTTGTCATTGTTCTGCATGTGAGGCTGCAACCCATGATCATCACCTCGAAAGAAAACCCTGCTCGGCGATGATAGAGTGGGGAAATGCGCAGAATAAAAAGCGTTTGCTTATTGATGCAGGCATCATGGATCTTCATAAGCGTTTTTCTGTTGGTTCATATATTGGCTTTTTGCTCACTCATTTTCATGTAGATCATGTTCAAGGCTTGTTCCATTTACGTTGGGGTAATGGTGGATTAATTCCTGTTTGGTGCCCTGATGATCCTTTAGGTTGTGCTGATCTACTGAAGCATTCCGGCTGTTTAGATTTTCGTCCGTATCTTCAGCATGGAGTACCTTTTAATGTTGAAGGGTTGAAAATCACACCACTGTCGATGCAACACTCCAAACCTACGTTTGGGTATCTGTTTGAGTGTGATGGAAAGACAGTCGCTTACTTAACAGATACCGATGGTTTACCTCTGGAGACTGAGCAGTACTTATTGTCAGTAAATAAACTTGATGCATTAGTGCTAGATTGCTCTTTTCCACCGACATTAGCACGAGGTAATCATAGCGATATTGATACAGCCTTTGATGTTTATGAACGCCTACGACCAAAGCAATTTATCATTACCCATATAGGGCATGAATTAGATTGTTGGCTGCAAGATAACCAAGTCCCTAGCTCGTTAGTTATTGGTGGTGATGGGTACAAAGTGGATTTGATGTAACTGATTGATTAATAAAATAGAGCATAGCTTTTCTTATTAATGTTTTGTATCAGGATTATCGAGTTAGATTATTGCTCAATGCGGTGAGAGTTCGAACAATATATAAGATGGTAGAGAAAGAAGGGGCGACTCTTTTGACCGTGAATGTTATGCATACAGAATTTGCGAAAAAGAGATAAGCGGCCCCTTAAGAGCCACTTCAATTTTTATCTTTATCTTATTTTTGTAGCGCTGCGATTGCTGCGTCGTAGTTAGGCTCATCAGTAATCTCTGCTACAAGTTCAGCATGGATCACAAGACCTTCCTCGTTTAGTACAACAACAGCACGAGTAGCTAAATCACGAAGTGCGCCTTCAGCGAGTTTAACGCCGTATGCTTCTGCAAATTCAGGGCTACGGAATAGAGAAGCCGTTTGAACGTTCTCAATACCTTCTGCTGCACAGAAACGACCAGTAGCGAAAGGCAAGTCAGCAGAGATACATAGCACAACTGTATTTTCAGTGTTTGCGGCTTTTTGATTAAATGCTTTTACACCAAGTGCACAAACCGGTGTATCGATGCTTGGGAAGATATTTAAAACAACTTTTTTACCTTTGACTGAATCAAGCGTGATGTCAGAAAGATCAGCGCCGCAAAGGGTAAATGCTGGTGCTTGAGTACCTACAACAGGGAATGTACCTGCAAGTTGAACAGGTGAGCCTTGGAATGTTACTTGAGTCATTTTTTACTTTCCTTTTATATAGCACGCAAATGGTGTGCAACTTTTTATTCACACACTATATACACAAAAGAATAAATTAATAGTGGTCAGTAGCATATTTAACCAAGGTCATACCACTAAGTGATTTTATTGTCTTTTAAGTTGCATTTACATCGAGGATAAAACTGATTATTTAATCGCCACAATTCAAAAGTAAAAACGCGATGCTGACTTAATTACTTTTTTGTAAGTGCATCAGATGTCGCGCTTTGTTGAAATTGTGATAACAGCATAAGTTTGAGCGTATTTGTTAAAGTTGTTGCGACTTTTACAGATAACGTAACTGAATGGTTATATCTTGTGTTGCGAGATGACATATTCAGTTCGAGCTATCAATGATGAGATTGACAACATTTGTTGATAGAGATCCACAACTTGCGTTGAGACAATAAGAATGAAAAAAATAATCCTATTAGCCGTTTGTGCCATGTTTGGCATTGCCGTTATGGCGAGTATGGCATCGACCTACTTTATATCTAGCCAAAAGATAGACAATATCATCCTCGATAAATCTCAAATACAGGCGGAATTCTTAGCCAAAAATGCAGGATATATTCTAGAAAATTCCGATACCCCTAAAAAAGATCTTCAAGCATTAGTCGATGATTTGAAACAACGTTCTGATGTTAGCTATGCCATTGTTATCGATAATAATGTTACAGCTGTTGCACATAGCGATAAGCAAAAGCTAAACAAAAAATATGATGATGCGTATACCGTAGACGGTGCGACAAAAGGCGTCCAACAATATTCCAAATGGTATGCCGACGTACAAAAGGTATGGGTGTTCGACATTATGGCGCCAATCTATGTGAATGGTCAGCTTTACGGCACATTTGATATTGGCATCCCCATTACCGAAGTAAGCCAAGCAACCAATGGCATTATCACTTACCAACTAGGTTCGATGATTGTGATCTTCGTACTTTGCTTAATAGTGCTATCTCTACTGCTCAATAAATTAATGCGCCCACTATCGGTACTTAAAGATGCATTGCATGATATCTCGCAAGGTGATGGTGATTTAACGGTGCGCTTACCAATAAAAGGTAATGACGAAGTTGCCCAGATCTCGTCAGCGTTTAATGTATTTGTTGAAAAAGTACATGGCATTATTTCCCAAGTGGTGAATTCTGGAGTGGAATTAAATGGTTCTGCCATCGCACTTCGTGAGCAGTCACAGCAAGCACTCGCGAGAGGACAAGAGCAAAATGAACAAACCATGCTCGTTGTGACATCAATGAATGAAATGATTGCCACGGTTAATGAAATTGCGTCTAACGCCGCGAGTGCCGCAGATGCAGCAAGCATGGCAACCAATGAAACCCAAGAAGGGTATAAAACACTACAACGAACAACAACGGCCATCTCTAACCTTGAAAATGAGATGAACAGTACTTCAAATATCATTGTTAGCTTGGCGGATAATACGCAATCTATAGGTACGATTCTTGAAGTAATACGTGGGATTTCAGAGCAAACCAATTTACTGGCATTGAATGCCGCTATTGAAGCAGCAAGGGCGGGTGATGCAGGACGCGGGTTTGCTGTTGTTGCTGATGAAGTACGTAATCTTGCAACGAAAACAGCCCAATCAACAGATGAAATTGATGCCATGATCCACCAGTTACAAACAGAAGCCCAGAGCGCGGTAGGCTCAATGAGTAACAGTAAGGCACTGATTAACGAAGGGGCAACCGAAACAGAACATGCGCGACAAGCACTTGAATCAATCTCACAGCAAGTCACCACTATTTTAGATATGAATACCCAAGTGGCGACAGCTACTGAGCAGCAATCAACAGTGGCAAATGAGATTAACTTGAATATGGATACGGTGAGTCACTTAGTTAAACTTGGTTTGAACGCCAGTGAACAATTAGAGGCATCCAGCCAGCAACTTGCTGACTTATCGCAAACGCTGGATAAGCATGTAGGGACATTCAAAATATAATAATGATGCTTGGAAAAAGGCGACGTTGAGTCGCCTTTTTTATTAATAGATAGGAGTTTAAGTAATACTTAATTGGACTTGTTAGCCTATAAATTCTCGATGTTCTTCAAATTTCAAAAATAAATAGTAACGAATAAACGCATTTGATTGCATAATACTGCCTTTATATGGTGTCTAAAGGCGTAATGCTTTTCAAAGGTAAAATAAATCAGTGGATATATTTGAACTATTACTTAGTACGGCTAAACAAGTTTGGTATTTAATACCTCTAATACTTATTGTTTCTCTTTTAAAGAGCTCTTGGTTTAAAGGTGTCTTTGGAGAGTTTTTGGTAAATAAATTATTATCTCAATTACCAAAGTCAGATTACACATTAATAAAAGATGTAACCTTGCCTACTTCTGATGGCACAACTCAAATCGATCATATTGTTGTATCTAAATTTGGTATATTTGTAGTTGAAACCAAAAATATGAAAGGTTGGATCTTTGGATCAAAAAGTCAAAAACAATGGACTCAAAAAATATATCGTCATTCTTCTAAATTTCAGAATCCACTTCACCAAAATTATAAGCATGTAAAAACTCTGGAGTCTTTATTAGGTATTGATTTAGTGAATCTACACTCAGTAATTGTATTTATCGGCGATAGTACATTTAAAACAAAAATGCCTGAAAATGTTACCTATTCTCGTGGTTGTATTCACTATATAAAACAATTTAGTCAACAGGTCTTTTCTGAGTCTGAGTATGAGAAAATTTTAGATCAATTACAGAATATTAAATTAAAACGAGGTGTTATCACTAACATTAAACACCGCCAACATGTACAGCAACTTGTAACATTGAAATCTTCTATAAAGTGCTGTTCTCGTTGTGGTGCAGAGATGGTATTGCGTGAAACAAAACGTGGTGCAAATAAAGGCCAGCAGTTTTGGGGATGTTCAACATTTCCTAAATGCCGCTCAATACAAGCCGTTGATACAATGAACTTTAAGTAGGAAGAGTTTAAAGTCATTAATCAGATTGAATATATGATAAAAATGCCATGATAATCATCATGGCATTTTGTTATTAATATCAATTTATAAAGGGTTTAGTAACGGTTTTTGATTAAATATTAATCCTAGCCTTGCTTGTTTTTCTATGTCGTAGGCTTCTTGACTACTAGTAACAACAATATATTGGTATTGCAAAGAATCATGGATAAAGCTTTTAGTCAGTTTATCGAGTGTTAGAGTGCCAGCTTAAAATAGGGGTAGTTGTTTTTTTGAAACCTTGGGTATCACAATACGGTTTGCTACATATACGCAAAATTGATCACCACTTAATCGACCAGATGCATGGCTGTGTAAGCGAGTAACTAATCCATATTTCTTTTTATGCTGGTTCTTCTCAATTTCACGGCCTGACATTCCACAATAAATTAAATTATTATCTTGCCAGATAGCATAAACGCCAGCAGCTACAGATGGAATTGCCGTATTTGGCCAATCAGAAAAACGAAATATTGGGCTAAATTTAATTTTATTTTGCATTCCTTTCCCTTTGTACATATTGCACTAATCGTAAATCAACCAGTTCTTTTACTGTTTCATATTATCGTAAAGTATTTTTATAAAGGATGTTTTTAGAATAATGCTTAAACATTATTAAAACCTTAGCAAAATTAGAATATTACTGAAATTTCAATCGTGAATATCAATAACTTACAGTATGATAAATTCACCTTGTTTTCAGAGCTATCATCATGTCTAAAACCATTGATTTTTATCACCAAAATGCACAAACCCTGAGTGAGCAATATCAGTCGTTAACCTTTGAGCAAGTACATAAAAATTGGCAAGCGCATTGGCCTGTCAGTTCATCGAAAGATGCCTTAAAAGTGCTTGATATTGGTGCAGGGGCTGGACGTGATGCGCTATGGTTTGCGGAGCATCATTGTGATGTCTATGCAATAGAGCCAGCACAAGCATTACGAGAACAAGGTGAAAAATATACTCGGCAGTATGATGATAAAATCACTTGGCTTGATGATCAGCTACCCGAGCTACACAGTATTGTAGAGCTTGGTATGCGCTTTGATTGTATTTTGTTATCTGCGGTTTGGATGCACCTTTCTTCTTGTGCGCGTGAGCGAGCATTTCGCAAATTATCTAACCTACTGGCACCGAGTGGAAAGCTAGTGATCTCGCTGCGTTATGGTGATTTTTCTGATTCTCGCAAAGCCTATGATGTCAGTGTTGAAGAACTGGAACAATTAGCCAATAAACATGCCTTACAAGTTAACTTCATTTCTGAACATGATGCCGATGAATTAGGTCGTAACAGTGTGCAATGGCAAACCGTGGTGATGCAGTTGCCTGATGATGGTACGGGTGATCTGATCAAGGTTAGGCAAATCATTGTTAATGATGCTAAGTCTGCCACGTACAAGCTTGCGTTACTTCGTACTCTTTTACATATCGCTGACGCCCATCCCGGTGCTGTTCTCAGCCGTGAAGATAATAAAGTTCGATTGCCGTTGGGCTTAGTGGCACTTTATTGGATACGACAATTTAAACGCTTAATCGATATTGATATTGATGGCTTTGGTATCCAACAAAGTAGCGACAGTAAAAAAGGCTTAGGCTTTGTAAAAGAGCAAGGCTGGAAAAAACTGACACACCTTAGTGCAGATGATTTATCTATTGGGGCGATGTTTACGGGTGATGAAGCTAAAGCACTCCAAACAACGATCCGAGATAGTTTGAAAACAATTCAAGATGGCCCTGTTACGTTTATTTATCAGGGAGATAAAAATAATACGTTATTCCAGATGGAGCGTGAAAAAGTACGTACAGCAGATTGCTTTGTACTTGAACTAGAAGCGTTAGCTGAATTTGGCTATTTCGTGCTAGACGAAAGTTTGTGGGAATGTTTGCGATTATACAGTAGCTGGATAGAGCCATTAGTCGTGAATCAATGGATAGCGGAAATGCGTCGTTATAAGTTAAATGAAGCGCGAGATATTCCGCTACAAACTTATTACGACTGTCTAAAATGGATTGATGAAAGTCATGACACCCGAGGTGTACGGCAGAAGATCATTGCTTTACAGCAAAACGGTGTAGAACTGGAAAGTGTATGGAGTGGTAAACGCTTACAGCCTGATTATCAGGTAGATCATTGCTTACCGTTTGCTTATTGGCCGAATAATGATAAGTGGAATTTATTGCCTGCCAGTAAAAATGAGAATAACCAAAAAAGGGCACGAGTGCCGACAAGACGCCGTTTAATTGATTCGAGAGAGCGTATCGTTAATTGGTGGCAAGTAGCATGGCAAACAGAGCAAGAGCAAAAACGTTTTTTTGATGAAGCGGTATTATCACTGCCTCATTTACCGTTAGCGTGCCGTAACTTTGATGATGTTTTTGAAGCGATGGGTTTGCAAGTTAATGGTGTTAAAAGTCGTTTGCTGGTCGGCGAGTGGTAAAACTTATGGATATAAGTATTAACTTTGAGTTAGCTAAATGATCAATGAGCTTAATGGGAATTTTATCTAACTTACCTAGAAAAAACGTCATTTTAAATAATTGCTCTACAGCTATTTTAGGAAGATACCTTGAGAGTGAATACAGATTTATTTAGTTTATCGGCAGAAGTTCAGGCTGAAATTAATGAGCGCTACGAGCATGAACAAGAATTAAGTCGTCGACATTGCTCTTACGTTCATTTTATTGCAGAAAGCATCAATCAACCTGATTCTTACCGTTCTATTGATGATCCTGAATATCGAGAACCGACACCGAGTGAAATACGCGAGGTATTTGAACATTTAGCGCATGTTCATAGTAAAGGCATCGTGACTAAAATGCTGGGCATAAAGGGGAAATCGAACCCTATGCGAACAATTAACCGCTGGATAGATGGAGAATCGTCAATCCCTTATCCTGCTTGGCGATTAATGCTGATTCTTGATGGCAGAGTGGTTCAAACAAATAGGCTTCCTACTGAAATAGGAGAAAAGCCATGGAAGAAATACTATAAGAAAGTATGAAGATTTTTATTTGATTTCAGAGTTTGAATATTTTAGTCGTTATATATGTAAGAGGAATTACACATATTTATATAATTAAAACTAGTTCAATAATAAATGATTAAAAGACAAGTGATGGAAAATATTTACCCCATCACTAATGTTTATTATTGTTCTTTACTGCTTTTCTCGGCTGTTTCCATTAATTTCATCGAGTCTTTGTAATCGCCAAATTTTGTTGGCTCTGTTAATTTTAAATCTTTTTTCATTGATGTACTGAAAGTACCGTCTTTTAGGATAACAGACAGTATGCTGTAGGCTGGAATAGTGACTTTGTTCGCACCATCAAGATCTTGAAGAAAAGCACCCGATTTCGTGTAAGCGATAAATTGTTGGGTATAGTCTTCTGTGCTGCCATGCGGTAGGCGAAGGTTAATAGTGATCATAAGTGTCCTTAAATTTTACGTTATTAGGGATATGAATAAACGTAGAGATTGGCTGATTGAGTAAGGTAATGTTTAGAGATAAATTTCGCACTAGCTGTTGAAATGTCTTTCATCTGGCGACATACCAAGATTTAATGTTTGGTAGCATTTGTGTAGATTTAAAAACATACCTTCCTGCTCAATCTCTTTCGTCATTAGCTCTCGTAAGCTTTCTAACGTGTGGTTATCTTGTACTTCTATCGTGTAAATACCTGTTTCAACCATGCGCTGTTTAGCCTTTTTTGAAGGTTCATTAGCTATTTCTACTTTGTGAATTTTGACACCAAGCTTTGACAAAAAGGCTGGCATAGTCGCAGTACCGCAAATACATTCAGATCGAAAAGTCATTAGTTTCATGGTGTCGGTACTCAAAAGTAAAAGTCAGTCGAATGTTGAAACGCTGTATAGAGAGTGGATAGGAAGCTTACGGCTTTGAAAGATAGTAACAATTAAGGATAGTTAATTTTTATTATGATCCTGATTTTATACAGCGCTCTGCACTTGCAAAAAGGTTATTACATATCGTCTGTTGTTTGTTATGTTCAGCTGTTCCTACTATTAAGGAATCCAGTACTTCTTTGGCTTTGTGGTAGTCTTCAACGATAAGAGCAAATCGATCTTCAAAAGCATTCTTTCTTATTTTTTTTCCAGGTTTCTTTCCAGATTTACGCATCATGATCTCGCTATATTAGAGGTGTAGTGCAAAGACAATCATCTAACTCAGTAATGAAGAAAAGATATTGCAGAATAGATGTGATGAATTAAATGGAAGAGAAACAGAGAAGCTTTTAATGGAATATTTAATTAATCATTGTTTTGCATCGGCTATTGTACAGGTTATTCAAATAATAGATATAAAAATAAATTCAACAAAAAATATGTTTTAAATCAATTGCTTGTTTTTTCATTTTCTTATTTTGATAAAATAAACATATACAGCCTATCGATTTAGTGCTCTACTGTAATGGCTCTGTTGTTCAGAGTTATTAATGAAACATCAAGTAAAAGTAAAACCCTCAGAATATCTTCGTTATTGTTGCCATCCTCTGTGTTTCCCTTAGCTTCTTCGTCACATCGATAATTCAGACTCTTAGTACTTCGCATTTGCGATATTTTATGAATTTATTTAAGGGACACATTATGTCTAATAAAAATACTGGCTTAGTAAAATGGTTTAACGAAGATAAAGGCTTTGGTTTTATTACCCAAGACAATGGCGGTGCAGATGTATTTGTACATTTTCAAGCTATCGTTTCTGAAGGTTTTAAGACATTGATGGATGGTCAAAAGGTTTCTTTTGATGTCGAACAAGGTCAAAAAGGTCTTCAAGCTTCAAATGTCGTTGCTTTATAAGACTTTCTAAAGGGTAGCATTTTATTGCTGCCCCATTATCGAAAACTTAAAAATATTGCTTTTATCATTATTCTATTTGTTTCTATTATTTCTCGATAAAGTTTAGATAATAATTAAATAATAATCATAGTAATAACTTAAAATAAATAGGAAATATAAATGTCAGTATATAATATTATGTACATTAATGATTTAGATAAAATAATTAAATCTGAAACTGTTTTTATGAAATGTTTAAGAGGTGCGAAAGTATCATCTTCTTCATATGCTCCTTTTTTCACGGTAAAAATTGAATTGAGAGATATTGTCGGAAAATTATTAGCGACTAAAGAAAATAATGCTTGGGTTAATAATGATAAATAGACAAAAAATAACTAAAAAAGAGTTAGAAAAAGCACATCACTTAGGTGTGGTTAGAAGAAGAATTTAAGATGTAAGTAATATAGTGCTATTGCTTTCATGGCTCATTCCTTTGATATGTATTTTCTAATTAAAATTTAACATTCAATATCGCTATTCCCAACGCCTAATTCGGATAAGCCATTATTTTAAATTGCTTATATTTCGCTGTAGTTTAGCGTTACTAGCCAGTTAAAATAATGACATTATATCGAGCTTGCTGACACCCATAATACCATTAAAAAATAGTGGTATTATGGGTGTAATACCACTAGTCATCATTGTTATAATATATCATCGAGAAAAAACACTATTAATGAGATTTATTAACCAAGTCAATAACATCATAAAATAAGATGAAACTGGGTTTGATGAAGATTCATTATTTGGATGAGATGTCGTTGTTTCACTGTTGTCGGTATCAGACGATTCGTTGATATCTTCAGTCGTATCAGGTTGTTCATCATTTGGCGTAACAGATTCACTATTGTTTTCAGGTTCAATAGGTTGATTGAAGCTCACTGATACCACAACACCGGGTCTATCACTGAATAAATAATTATATTCTTGACCCAATAAGGTAACCACCTCCCCGTTATCAATCAGTGTCCCACATCGTAGAATATCGAGTGGATCATTTTCTCCATCGAGTGAGCTACACAAATTATGTTGCCAGTTTTCGTTATCAAAGTAATAAAGTACGTTTGAATAAACTCGACCATCAACAGAAACTTCTAGATTGACCGATTCATAGGATGAAATGTCATATTGTTCGGGGCTGAATGAATTAACTTGTACCCAAGTAGTCGCCTCAGTTAAATTATTAATCTTTTCACAATTACCGCATCCTAATTCAAAATTAATTCCCTGTTTCAGTTCTTTAATCGCATTGAACTTTCCATCTGAGAAATCATTTAAATGAGTTTTTGAGATGATTTGAGATAACATAATAGCAGCATCATTTCTTTCAACTACTCGTGGCGAGTAACGTTCAAAGCCCAATAATTTTGCGGCATCAGATGCTGTAATTCTAAAATCAGGTAATGTAAACAAAGTATATTCATCATACATGCCTTTTTTCAAATAATAAGTTACTTCACCCGTGTCAGAAATATGTATTCCTGCAGTTATCCATCCCGATAATGGTTGATAGCTATTTAGAAACCTCACATCAAAGTTAACTTTTTTAGGTATTCGGACATGAAGCCTATCCTGATAAATCCAAAGCCCCGGATAATGATCTTTTAGTTGATTATTATTTGATCTCTTCACTGTTAGTCTAAATGATGTAACTTGAGAAGCCTCGCCTAAATAGAGTTGTCCATAAAAGTAAGGGTTGTCTTCTTTTACCCAAGGTTGACCATAAAAGAAAAAATCATCTTGTCCATCATCATCAGAAACAGCATATATATTGCTTTCTGCCGCTCCAGGATGTAAGGCATACCATGCCTCATTCCGATTTTTACTTGCAAACACTAACGCATGTTGTTCAGTGTTCGGAATTGTTTGAGAAACAATATATTCAGGAGCACCTCTCTGAGTGCCTGATAAACCAAAACCTTGACCAGCCCAGCCCTTAGAATATGAAAAAGAATCTCCTATAAAATCTGTTGAGTAATCAACTTCTGTGATTTGTGTTCCGGCAGGTTCGTTTTTAAAAGAATCGTATGATTGAGAATAAGATAAAGAAGATAGGGCGAGTATTGGAATTGCAATGAAAGAACCACGTAAACTAAAAAGCATAATATCTCCAGCCTTAAGATAGAAAAATTAAATGCACCAAAAAATGAGACCGTAGATTTTAAAATATAATTTCAAAAATTATTAAAATTAATTATTAATCTGAAAATTGAAATGTATATTGTCATAAAATAAAGACATTAATGTAAGTGTATTAATATTATAATTATTTCATATTTATATGGGGATTTAATCTTCATTGTTTTTTCTAATAGAAAATTGCGTCTCTTATATAAATTCTATATGTAATAAGTGTTTATTTTAAAAATATTTTTCTTAACGTTTATAAATGAAATCAAGTTATAGAAATAGCCCTATAGGTCAATTAAATTGATTTATAAGACCATTATTTTCAATAAAGCAATGTGATTTACAAAATACCAAGTAGCTTTTTAAGTGCTGAAAGGTAGCGACGGCTAACGGGAAGTTCATACCCTGTTTTTGTAATAATTTCAGCTAATCCATTTTCTAATAACTTAATTTCACTGATCATTTTGATATTCACCAGATACTGACGATGACAACGCACCAATGGCGTTTTTTCTTCCAATGTTTTTAAGGTGAGTTGTGTGCTAGCAGTTTGATCATAGGAACGTACTTGTACGCCACTGATATCGCTATAGGCACATTCCACAGTGTCGGTGGTAAGAATCACAATACGGTTATGACCAATGCAGGGGATTTGATCGAGCTTATTCGGTGCAATAGCGGAGATGGCTTGTTGAGGCGTTGATTGTTGTATCACTTTATGTAAACGACTCACTGTTTTGGTTAAACGACTTGGATTAACTGGCTTCAATAAATAATCAAAAGCATTCTCTTCAAACGCTTGAATAGCATAATGATCGTAAGCGGTTACAAACACCACATAGGGCATAGTTTCAGGATCGAGCATGCTTAATAGTTCAATACCTGTTACTTGTGGCATTTGAATATCAACAAAGACAATATCTGGCTTTAGCTCATTGATTTTCTTTAGCCCAATGATAGCGTTTGGCGCTTCACCAATCACCGTAACATAGCCTGTTTCTTCCAATAGTTCTGCCAGCTCTTCACGGGCAAATTGTTCATCATCAATGACAAGAGCAGTTAACATCCAACCTTACCTTTTATGTGATTTGCTGTACTTATTGTGCGTTGGGGATAATAAAACTTATTTGGGTAAATTGGTGCTGTGTGCATGTGATTTTTAGCGTTGAATCACGACCAAATTGATTGGATAGGCGTTTATCTACTATCTCCATTCCCAATCCGACATGGGTATCTGCTGGTGGCTGATAACTTCCTGCATTATCTTCAACCGTGATTTCGTAGCCCAATGGGTGAGGTTGGCTATAAATCTTCACTATTCCACCTTCTAACAGTGTAGAAATACCATGTTTGATAGCGTTCTCTACCAGAGGTTGAAGCGTAAAACTGGGCAGTTTGGTATCAAGTAATTCATGTTGAATATTAATGTCGACATCAAGGCGATCCGTAAAACGGGCTTTTTCTATAGTGAGGTAGGCGTTTACGTGTGCCAACTCTTCTCGTAGCGTTACGGTGTTAATATTTTGCTTTAAGTTACTACGGAAAAATTGCGATAAGTTTTGAATAAGCTTTCGGGCTTTATCTGGATCGCGTCTTGTGATGGCACTGATGGTATTAAGGGCATTAAACAAAAAGTGAGGATTCACTTGCGCATGTAGCAGTTTAATTTCGGCTTGTGATAATAAGGTTTGTTGCTGCAAGTAATCACCGTAAAGAATTTGGCTGGATAGTAGCTGTGCAATACCTTCTGCCATCGACATGTTAGCGGTTGAAAACAGTTTACGTTTTGGCTCATATAACTTAATAGTGCCGACAACTTGATTGCCTGCGCGTAGTGGAATGATAAGCGCCGAACCAAGCTTACAGTCATGGGCGAGAGAGCATTGATATGGGGATTCACGACCATCAAGGTAGATGATGTCATTTTGTTCTATCGAATCTAAGGTGCTTTGTGAAGAAATAGGGGTGTTTGGCTTATGGTGATCATCCCCGATCCCCACAAAGGCTAAAAGTTTTTCTTGGTCTGTGATCGCAACGGCACCGACCTTGGTTTCTTCATAAATAATACGGGCGATCTTATTGGCATTGTCACTGTTAAAGCCGGTACTAAGAATACCGACCGAGCGATCTGCAATGGTTAAAGCACGGCGAGAAAAGGCCGCTGAGTATTTTTCAAATATTGTTTTACGATCTTGCAGAATACTCATAAACAGTGCCGCACCAACGGAATTGGCAATGATCATTGGAACGGCAATGGTAGAAACGAGCTCATAGGCTTGGTCAAAAGGTTTGGCGACAGTGATTAAGATGATCATCTGCACTACTTCAGCAACAAAGGTGACACCAAATACCATGCAAGGGTTAAATAACAATGCGCCTTTGTTACGTTTAAGCAGGTAAACATGGAGTAAGCCACCAATTAAGCCTTCAGCAGTGGTCGAAATGGTACAGGCAAGATCGGTAAAGCCACCAAGAGTATAGCGATGAATACCGCCCGTTAAACCAACGGCAAAACCCACCACAGGGCCACCAAAAAGCCCACCCATAACGGCACCAATAGCACGGGTGTTCGCAATTGCATCGTCGATATGTAAGCCGAAGTAGGTACCGAGAATACAAAAACCAGAAAATAGCACATAACAGATTAGCTTATGGCTTAAACGAGAAGAAATGCTCAACAAAGGCAAAATAATGGGGGTCTTACTCAGCATATAAGCCAGTACTAAGTAAACACACATTTGCTGTAGCAAAGAGACTATCAATTCCATATTGGAGCTCATGATAAAAATAATGCGCGATTGTAAGGCAAACAAAAAAAGCCTGCGGTGCGCAGGCTCTTAGATTGAGGAATCAAGCAAATTAATGTTTGTGATTATGCTATTTCTGACGTTGCTTTTATTTCTTCCTCATCGGCAAAGTCAGTATCACCTTTTCCTTTCGATATCTTTATTACGTAACCTGTTACGAATAGCGAGAATACAATACCTACGATGGTTGAGATCTGCATTGGTAAGCCGAAACCTAATGTGCTGTTATTTAAAATGAAGGTCACACATACCGTTGTCATAAAGATGGCTGGAACTGTCGTGATCCAGTGCAATTTATTGTGGCGAAGCAAGTAAGCAGAAGCCGTCCAAAGCATCATTACAGCTGTGGTTTGGTTAGCAAAGCCGAAGTAACGCCAGATAATCCCGAAATCGACTTGGGTTAAAATGCCACCTAATACAAACAATGGAACAGCCATAAGTAGACGATTACGCAATGTTTTTTGCTCAACATTGAAGTACTCAGCTAAGATCAAACGGCTTGAACGAAACGCAGTATCACCAGAGGTAATAGGTAGAATCACAACACCTAAGAACGCCAAGATGCCACCAAACGTACCCAGTAAACCAAAGGATGCACTGTAAACTACGTTACCCGGACCACCACTTTTCACCGCTTCAGAAAGTGACTCAAGCGAGCCGAAGAAAGATAGGGCAATAGCACACCAAATTAGCGCAATCACACCTTCACCGATCATCGCACCGTAGAATACGAAGCGGCCATTTTTCTCATTGTGCATACAGCGCGCCATTAATGGCGATTGTGTCGCATGGAAACCAGAGATAGCACCACAAGCGATAGTAATAAACAATGCAGGCCATAGTGGCATGTCATTCGGGTTTAAGTTAGTGAACATTTCGCTCACTTTGAAATCACCCATTACAGTATGTTCACTAGAGAACGCAATGGCTGCCATTAAGCCCACAGACATGAAAATGAGAAGAGCACCAAATAATGGGTAGAAGCGACCAATGATCTTATCGACAGGTACAATCGTTGCCAGAATGTAGTAACCAAAAATAAGCACAACCATAGTAGTTACATTAACGCTTAGGCTGGTTTGGTCGTTGATAAGGTTAGTGATCATATCGGCAGGAGCAGAAACAAAGACCACACCGACAAGCAAGAGTAGAACAATGGCAAAAAGGTTCATAAAGTGTTTTGCGCCATTGCCTAAGTAACGACCTGTAATGCTCGGTACTGATGCGCCGCCATTACGGATAGATAACATACCAGAGAAGTAATCGTGAACAGCACCTGCGAAAATGCAGCCAACCACAATCCAGAGCATGGCAGCAGGGCCATACAGCGCACCCATGATAGGGCCAAAAATAGGACCAACACCGGCGATATTGAGTAGCTGGACGAGGTAGACACGCTTTGTCGACATAGGAACAAAGTCGACACCATCTGTTTTGGTATGTGCAGGGGTTTTACGGTGTTCTTTTATACCGAATACTTTCTCTACGAAAGCACCGTAAATAAAGTAGCCACCAATAAGCGCGGCAACACAGGTCAGAAACCACATCATAGCAATTGTCCTTAATATTGTAGGGGGAAGCTAGGGTGTATGGTATTTGTCTTTTTAGTTAGCTGCATTTAGTTAATAGGTCAGTGGCAGGATAGTGCGGCGAGTGGTTACAGTGAGGATTAAGTGGTTTGGTATATTGTAAGGAGAGGTAGAGAGTTGATGAAATCGATAGCGTAATTGATAAGTAACGAACTGCGAAATAAGAAAATCATCGCATAAGCTATGTCGTTATGCCTGTTCTTATTTATGAGGATAACGATAGTATTATCTGATGATTTTCTTAGGGATAAATGTATTTATAGTAATGAATATAGAATAAAACTATTTAAGATAATCGAACAAAACGTTACCGTATGAAAGCGTAAAGTCGACGATTTGATGCTTACCCCCAACGACTTTTTTGATAGGTAGTTGAGCAACTGGCGCTAAGGCATGTTCGAATAACTGAAGCGCTGCTGGGCCTGTCCACACGCCTTTAACGTTTACATCTGCCATGTAATATTCAATTAATTGGCAAACGTCAGTGCCTTTTCCTGTCACACTGGGGATTACCTTTAAAATATAATTAGGTGTGGTTTCGAGTGCTGATTTTGTTGCAGCAGTATCACCTTCGTAATATTTATAGCCCATTGTGCCAATAGCGACGTCGGTTTGATTGTATTTTAATCGCCCAGTGAGGGTGTCAACATCGACATCGAGTGAGGGAAAACCGTATTTTTTAGGAAAGCCCCAAATTTCTCTGCCGGCTACAATAGAGGCGACATCATCAACAAACATCAGGTGACTATAAAGTCCTTTCCTACCATTGTACTCAACTTCAATCACTTGACCTGATTCTTTAAAGCTTCCGAACCCAGCTGAATCTGGCATTTTCATAAATTCAAAATGCACCACATTACTGATCACTTTTAAGGGCTCTGGTACCACTTCTTTTAATAATTCGATGTCAGTTTCATAAGAGATGATCAGATACTCTCTATTTTTAAATTTATAATCGATGAGAGGTGCCGAAGGGGTTGTGATCGGCATAGAAAAAGCATTATTTTTTATTTGTTCTATTTTCATAATTTATCTCTATCTGTTTTTAAAGAAGATCTTCATCTAGTGTATAAATATGGATATCGTTGTCATTTTCATCGATTAACCATTGTTTATGATCTTTTTGATAAAGTGCGAGAGTGTCTTTGTAACCATTATCTCGATGGCGATAATAATTTTCTTTGCTGAAGTTATAGTCTTTACTTTCAAGTTCAGCCTGTTGAGACTTATAAATTAAATGAACAATCTCGAGGCTATTGGTATGACTTAATTTTAATATTTCTTGAACTTTTGGATCTTTCTTATCTTCTTCCGATAAAAATTGCGTTAAGTAAGTAATGGCAGAACACAGATTTTTAGAGGTTGAATAAAGATAAGATGCTCTTCGAGTTCTTGAAGAAAATTGAATATCTTTCACTCTTTCAGCTAATGCATTCATGTTAGTTGGTAATTCACCTTTGGCTGAAAACAAGTCGACCATGAAGCACAGCTTATTTCGACGACCATCAGGGTTATTTAATATTCTTTCTAATATCGACATAATGGGTGTATTTGAATATAACCCACCATCGATATAATATTTTCCATCAATTTCAACAGGTGGAAAACCCGGTGGCATCGCACCACTTGCCATAATATGTTCAGCTGTGATGGTTTCATGAAAACTATCGAATGTTTTAAAATCACCACTTTCAAGATCGACCGCACAGAGACTTAATCTAATTTGCTTTTGATTTAAATAATCAAAATCGATCAGTTCATTGAGTGTTTCTTTTAACGGTGAGGTGTCATAGTAACTTAACTCTGATGTTTTATACGTTTCAAATTCGCTTGGCCATAATTTAGGTTTAAAAAATCCGGGTTGACCTTGCCATATTGCTTGTTGCGCATCTGCCCAGTTTTTCATTTTATTATCGACGTTAAAAAAGAGATTTGAAAAAGAAATAGAAGAGGTCACTCTTTCCCAAAATATCTCAAGGTTTTTCAATCTATTTTCTGGTTTATTACCCGCAATAATGGCGGCATTAATCGCGCCAATAGAAATACCGATAATAGAATCTGGGTCAAAACCTTTTTCATTTAACGCTTGAAATGCCCCTAATTGGTAAGAGCCTAACGCTCCGCCACCTTGGAAGACATAAACAATCTTTTTATTGGTTTTTTTCTGCATGGGTAATGCCTTATAGAAAATGGCTAAATACGTGTCACTGACTTTGAACCGTCAAATCAAAATTCAAAGTCAGAGGGGGATTAAACAGTGAATAGTGTTATTGCATAAACCAGCCATGGCTAACGACAAGAGACTGACCTGTTAAGGCATTGGTTTCCCAGCTAGCAAAAACAACAGCGGCTTGCGCGATGTCTTTCATTGTTGAAAATTGGCCATCAACCGTATCTTTTAACATCACATTTTTAATTACTTCATCTTCAGTGATGCCTAATTCTTTTGCTTGCTCTGGAATTTGTTTTTCGACTAAGGGGGTTTTAACGTAACCAGGGCAAATAACATTCGCTCTCACGTTATATTCAGCGCCTTCTTTGGCAACAACTTCACATAAGCCAATCAGACCATGCTTGGCTGTAACGTAAGGGGCTTTTAATTTGGAGGCTTCTTTACTATGAACTGAGCCCATATAAATAATTGAGCCTGATTTTTGTTTGTACATGTGTTTTAAACACGCTTTGGTTGTTAAGAAGGCACCATCTAAGTGTACTGAGAGTAAATCTTTCCATTGTTGATAAGTTAATTCTTCAACAGACGCGATATGTTGATATCCTGCATTAGCAACTAAAATATCGATTCGACCAAAGTTATCAATAACCGTTTGAATATCATTATTGACTTGTTCTTCATTAGTCACGTTCATTGAAATAGCGAGCGCTTCTGAACCGTTATTTTTGATTTCAGCGACCGTTTTTTCAGCAGCATCAATATTGAGATCAGCAACAATAACTTTAGCGCCTTCTTTAGCATATTCAAAAGCAATAGCGCGACCAATTCCACTTGCTGCACCTGTAATAATAGCGACTTTATTTTCTAATTTCATATATAACCCCTTTTATATTGTGTAATTTTTAAGCGGTGTTATATTTAATATACATAAGAAACAGAATTAAAAAGCGATCAAAAAAGTAATGTAAACTTTCAATTAATTAAAAGTGTAATAATTATTTTGTTTTTAATTTGTTCAACATCGATTAAGTATTAATGCGTCAGTATTAAGTGATGCCTAAATTTCAATATAAAGAAAAGTTTTTATAATAAATAACAGTGGTTGATGAAGTGGTTATTATTTTAAAGGGGTTGATTTAAGAATATAAAATATGGACTACCGTTTATTCATTTAATTATTGCTAGTTTCTTGTGATAGATTCGTTACGAAGTAAAATTTATCTCACCCGTTGTTGATCCTTCTAAAAAATGAATACGTAAATGAGATTGAACCATTTAATTTCTTAGTCGTTAGAGGGTTAACCATGTTAAAAACAGTACTTATTTCAGCATCAATTCTAGTAGGAAGTTTAGTCAGTGTTAATGCTCAAGCTGGGCATCATGGAGAGAAAGAGGATATTGTTGATATTGCCGTTGGAAATGGATCATTCAACACGCTTGTTACTGCCGTAAAAGCCGCGGGTCTGGTTGATACACTCAAGGGAACGGGGCCATTTACCGTATTAGCGCCAACAGATGAAGCATTCAGTAAACTTCCTGCCGGTACTGTTGAAACATTGTTAAAACCTGAGAATAAACAAAAGTTGATTGATATCCTCACTTACCACGTTATATCTGGAAAAGTTATGGCAGATGATGTGGTTAAATTAAATGATGCGACAACACTTGAAGGTCAGAAAGTTAATATTACTGTCGATAACGGCAACGTAATGATTAATGATGCAAAGGTTATTAACACCGATGTGAAAGCCAGTAATGGTGTAATTCACGTAATTGATAGCGTATTAATACCATCAAGTAACTAGATAACATATTTTAAATAATATCACTGTATTGATTCCCCCTTGATAAATGTGTTTAGCCTTAATATAAAAATGGATAGGAGCTAATGCTGCTATCCATTTTGTTATTTGATAAATAAAGTGTTTTTCTTGCAATAAATGAACTTACATTATTATCTTTTTAGAACGAATGTTACTTAGAGTAAAAGGAACATTCGAGCGCAGAATATAATTAAGACACCGCCCCGATATAACAACTCGATAGACATTCACCGCAGCCATTACAACCATCATTTAAGATTGGCGTGCTGTTAGCGATAAGGCTGAGTGCTTGTTTGGGGCAATCATCAACACACTCTTGGCAATTATCAAAAATCTTAGCGTTACAGCTTTTACTAAAAGTTGGACGCCAGCCTGTATCTGTGGTGTTAAGGGTATTCAGTGCTTGAGTATCACAAGCATGAATACAGGCTTGGCAAAAGGTGCAATGGTTAAAACTCAGATCCATTACAGGCCCACTTGTTCCCATTGCCAAGATATTCTGTGGGCAAGCCGCGACACACTTTTCGCAGTTATTACATAAACGAGAAAATAGGCTTTCTTCGACAGCACCGAGTGGCCTTCCTGTATTAATACTGTCAGCTTTTAGGGTATCGGCAGATTGCGATACACCGCGCGACAGCGCACGAAATAAACCACGGCGACTGTGGTTTATTTCATGTTCGTTAGGCATCGATTCGGTGCTATCGGTTTTCATTATTCGCTCTCTTGCCAGTAGTTACGGTGTGATGCGATTTGTAACTGTTTCTCTTCACAATAGATGCTTAACCATGCCTGTGTATAAGCGGCCAATTGTTGGTAAAAAGCGGTTTCAGCATGTTGCTGCATGCTTTCAAGCATGAAAGGCGCAAAAGGCATTAAGTGCTCACTGAGCAACTGATTTGCTGCTGCTTGGTTATCTTGCTCAAGTAATAACGATACCAGCATTAGCATTAAACCGATGTGATCTTCAGGTTCGCGCATACCCGTATCGCAGGCTAAACCTTGTTGGCGAGTAAACTCACGGTATGCCAATGTTGATGAGCCAAATAAGGCATTTTCTTTATCTAAATACGCCGATCCCCATGGTGGACATGGCATATCACCACTGCCTTGCAGTAATTGAAAGTGATCAGCTTCGAGATTTTCCGTGTTAACAACACGGGCAAGCTCTGCAATATTTTTTAATAAATCATCATCTTGATCTGTGAAGGCTTGCAAGATGGCTGTGCCATTGTTTGATGTTGGTGAGTAGAACAAAAGACCACCAAGAAGGCGAAAAAGTGTAGCTTCGTAATGCATAGAGAATACTTGATAAATTTTTGGCGGAGCATACCGAGTTCATAAGCGGAAAAAATTGCGCTTGGTCAAAAAAACAAAACAAGCAATTGCATTTAATTATGTTATTAAATGTTTGTTAAATATTGGTGAAAATTTCATGTTGTATAAATTTGTGACTAACTTCTCAGTTGTGATTTAACAATTATGGAATTTCATATTGCAAATACGATTTGTTGATTTAGCGCAATAATTCTCTCTGTAATTTCAGTGTAAAAGAACGCCCAGAAAAAGACCGCGAGAGTCTTTTCGCATTTTTTATGAGTAGTTGTCCTATGAAAAACACACTGAAAGCAATGATTTCCGGTGGCCTATCAAGACGTGATTTTATGAAAACGTCGAGTGCTGTCGGTGGATTGGCTGCGACTGCCAGCGCCATGACCCTGCCATTTAAATCAAGCCCTGTTGCTGCCGCGACAGAGCAAGCGGTGAATGAAAAAATCGTCTGGAGTGCGTGCACCGTTAACTGTGGTAGCCGTTGTCCATTACGTATGCATGTGGTTGATGGTGAAATCAAATGGGTTGAAACCGATAACACAGGTGATGATGAATACGGTAATCACCAAGTGCGTGCGTGTTTACGTGGCCGTTCAATGCGTCGCCGTGTTTACAATCCTGATCGTTTGAAGTACCCAATGAAACGTGTCGGAAATCGTGGTGAAGGTAAATTCAAACGTATTTCATGGGATGAGGCGTATGATGAAATCGCTAACAATATGAAGCGAATCATCAAAGATCACGGTAACGAAGCGATCTATCTGAACTATGGTACAGGTACGCTTGGCGGCACCGTTACTAAATCATGGCCGCCAGCAGGCTCGCTTGTGGCACGTATGATGAACCTATGTGGTGGTTACTTAAATCATTACGGCGACTACTCAACAGCACAAATCAAAGAAGGCCTTAACTACACCTATGGTGGCTGGGGGGCGGGTAACTCGTTCTCTGATCTTGAAAACACCAAGTTAATTGTACAGTTTGGTAATAACCCGGCTGAAACCCGTATGTCAGGCGGCGGTTTGATCCATCACTTAATGGAATCAAAAGAGCGTTCAAAAGCGCGCATGATCATGGTTGATCCTCGTTATACCGACACTGCGGGTGGTCGTGAAGATGAGTGGATCCCAATTCGTCCAGGTACAGACGCAGCATTTGTTGCGGCAATGGCGTATGTGATGATCAAAGAAGATTTGGTCGATCAGCCATTCTTGGATAAATACTGTGTCGGTTACGATGAGAAAACTTTACCAGCATCAGCGCCCGCGAAGAGTGACTACAAGTCTTACATCTTAGGTGAAGGCGAAGACGGTATTGTGAAAACACCTGAGTGGGCAGCAAAAATTACCGGCATTCCGGTTGATACCATTATTAAAACCGCCCGTGAAATTGGCTCAACCAAACCTTGTGCGGTATTACAAGGCTGGGGCTTACAGCGTACCGCTAATGGTGAAATTGCCTGTCGTGCGATCGCAATGTTAGCACTGCTTACAGGTAACGTGGGTATTAACGGTGGTGGTACGGGGGCGCGTGAATCTGACTACAACATTCCGTTTGTCCGTTTCCCAACCTTAACGAACCCGATTGAAGCGTCGATCCCTATGTTCCTATGGACAGATGCGATTGTTCGCGGCACTGAAATGACCGATCTACGTGATGGTGTCCGTGGCGTTAAACAGCTCAAATCACCAATTAAAATGATTTGGAACTACGCGGGTAACTGTTTGATCAATCAGCATTCTGATATCAACAAAACCCACGAGATCTTACAAGATGACAAAGCCTGTGAGCTGATTGTGGTGATTGATAACCACATGACGTCATCGGCAAAATATGCCGATATCGTCCTGCCTGATCTTACAACCTCAGAGCAATCTGATTTCTGTATGGATACTAAAGCAGCCAACATGCCGTATTTCATTTTTGCCGATAAAGCGATTGAACCGCAGTTTGAAGCCAAAGGTATTTACGAAATGTGTTCTGAAATTTCAAAACGCATGGGCGTGGGTGAGCAGTTTACCGAAGGTCGTGATCAAGAAGGATGGCTACGTCACTTGTATGCGTTAACTCGTGAGCAAGATCCATCACTGCCTGATTTTGAAACCATGCGTAAGCTAGGTATCTACAAGCGTCGCGATCCAAACGGCCACTTTGTTGCTTACAAAGACTTCCGTGAAGATCCAGAGAAGAATCCACTGACGACACCATCGGGCAAGATTGAGATCTACTCTGAGCGTTTAGCACACCTAGCGGCAACATGGGAACTTCAAGAAGACGAAGTGATCCATCCACTGCCTATCTATGTGTCAACGTTTGATGGTTGGGATTCAAAACAACGTGAGCAATTCCCACTGCAGTTAACTGGCTTCCACTACAAAGCCCGTTGTCACTCAACCTATGGCAATGTCGATGTGATCAAAGAAGCGGCACGTCAAGAAATGTGGATTAACCCGATTGATGCCCAGCAACGTGGTATCGAAAACGGCGATTTGATCCGTATTTTCAACGATCGCGGTGAAACTCAAATTCCAGCCAAAGTCACCCCACGTATTCTGCCGGGTGTAGTTGCTCTGGGTGAAGGTGCTTGGTATGCCCCTGATAAACGTAAAGTCGATAAAGGTGGCTGTATCAACGTATTAACCTCTCAGCGTCCGAGTCCGCTGGCGAAAGGTAACCCACAGCACACTAACTTAGTGGAAGTTCAACTGGTGAAAAAGGCATAAGGTTAAAGCATGAAACAATACGGCTTTTATATTGATTCAAGTAAGTGCACCGGTTGTAAAACGTGTCAGCTTGCTTGTAAAGACAACAAAGATTTAGATGTTGGGGTTAACTTCCGTCGTGTATACGAATATGCGGGTGGTAACTGGGTAGAAGATAACGGCACTTGGCGTCAAGACGTGTTTTCTTACTATGTATCGATGGCGTGTAATCACTGTACTAAACCTGCTTGTACCAAAGTTTGTCCAAGCGGCGCGATGCACAAGCGTAAAGAAGACGGCTTTGTGGTTGTCGACACTGAAAAATGTATCGGTTGTCAGTACTGTGGCATGGCATGTCCTTACGGCGCACCACAATACAATGCTGAAAAAGGTCACATGACCAAGTGTGATGGTTGTTATGAGCGAGTTGGTCAAGGGCTACAGCCTATTTGTGTTGATTCTTGTCCGCTACGTGCGTTGGAGTTTGGCCCTATTGCAGAGCTACGTGCCAAATACGGCAGTCATGCAGAAGTGGCACCGCTACCAAAAGCATCATTAACGCAACCAAACATCATCATTAAACCGAACCGCCATGCGCGTCCTTGTGGAGACACCACAGGTCACTTGGCTAACCCGAAGGAAGTGTAATATGGCATGGCATGAATGGCCGCTTATCGTCTTTACGGTATTGGCACAAACATCGGTAGGTGCATTTTTAGTGTTAGCTACCATGATGTTAACAAAGCAACTGTCACTCGCTGCAGAAAAGCGTCTTCATAAAGCGATGTTCGGTTTATGGGCGATAATGGGATTGGGTTTCCTTGCATCGATTATGCACCTTGGTAGCCCACTGCGCGCAATGAATGCGTTGAATATGCTGGGTAGCTCTTGGTTATCAAATGAAATTGCAACGGGGAGTGCGTTCTTCGCTTTAGGTGGCATGTTCTGGTTATTGTCGGTATTAAACGTTGGCAGTGTAGCAATCCGCAAAGCCCTAATGATCGGTGCGATGCTGGTGGGCGTTGCCTTTATGTATGCGATGACCATGGTATACATGATTGATACTGTGCCTACGTGGTACACACCGTTAACGCCAGCAGCATTTGTGATCACTATGCTGATCAGCGGTACAGCATTGGCACAACTCCTGTTATCAGTGGCAAAACATGACAGCACAGTAGCGAACAAGCTGCTACCTGTTATGGGGTTGGTGGGGATGTTCGCGGTAGTAATGGTTGTGATGTTGCTTTCATCGCACCTAGCGAGTATTGAAACCAGTGTGACGACGGCATTAGCGGTAGTGCCACAGCACACAAGCTTGCAGATAGCCCGTATTGTCTTAATCGTCGCTGCAATGGTGCTGTGGTTATTACCTGTGGTTCAGCGTAAAAATGTAACAGTACTACCGATGGCTATGGCATTTACCATGATTGTGGTAGCAGAGCTAATCGGCCGTGGCTTCTTCTATGGCATGCACTTAAGCGCTGGTATGTAATACGCTGCCATATAAGCGAAATATTGATGAAAAATAAAATGGATAGGGGCGTGAGTTCCTATCCATTTTTTATTTTGGATGATAGGAAAAGAGTATCACGCTGCTATGAGCTATGAGCTATGAGCTATGGCTTATTGCTGTCAATTAATTCATCGTTCTTATAACGTAATCGACCAATTTGCTCACCTTGCTTGTTGTATATTTTTACCACCCCATTTTTTTTGCCATCAACATAATATTCCTCAACCTTTAATTGCCCATTTCTAAAGTAGCTTTTTGCTACGCCATTGAGCTTACCTCTACGGTAATTTTCTTCAAACTCTAGCGTACCGTCATCATAGTAGCCTTTTAAACTTCCCCTAGGTTTGCCATTAACATAGTTCTCTTCAAGTTTGATCCCACCATGTTGGTAGTAAGCCTTTAACAGCCCATGCGTTTGCCCATTAAGATAGTTTTCTTCGTATTTTAGTGCGCCACTTTTATAATAAATTTTGCTGGGGCCATGTGGGTAGCCGTTACGAAAATAGCCAACAAGCTGAAGTGCTCCATTGTCGTAATAGCTCTTTACCATGCCTTCGGGTTTGCCATTTTTAAAATAGCCCTCAGTTCTTAACACGCCATTTTTGTAAAAGCCTTTTCGTAGCCCTTCGAGCTTACCGTTCACATAGTTATCTAGACTTCTTAGCTCACCTGTGGGGTAGTATGTTTTGTGAATAGCAGCGGATGATAACGGCGAGAAAAGTAGCATGAATAAGGCGATCAGCGTTGTTATTTTCATGGTGCTACTCCACGTTGAACTTTGAGTTATAACGTGAGTATATGCATAGCATTTAATCTTGAGCGGTAAATAAGTGAGAGAGAAGAAAGAAAGGCTTGATCTAAATAAAAGCGTTGAGGTTGGTGTGGTACGCTAATGCTGTTGTTAATATTCCGAGAACGACCACAATAAGAAGAGGGAAGTATTTAACGTGTTGATGAATAAAAACCGTAACGTTATGAGAGGCTATCCACGACGATACAGTTTTTATGATATAGGCGGTCGTTTTATCTCAGTACCGGCTATGTTAGCCCAAACAAATTGTCAGTTTGGTCATGTTACTGGCATTGCTATATATCGCGGTATCAGACTGATCACTATTGTTATGGCATTCAAGTCTGAATCCATCTCTGATCGTTGGGTTCTCATTAATGAAAGTATTGAAAGCTTCGATGCTTGATGTTGAGCTAATGACCGAATCAATTTCTCGATGGTTTGCTCCCTGCTGAATTATACCTGTTATCTTAAATTCACGAATTTCCATTGCTAAACCTTTACAGACTTTAAAACTCATTATTATTTTAACTCATTATATATTATGGACTGGTGATAAATATATAAAGAAATGATGAAAGCGATCTGGATCTACTAATAGATATATCTGACAACAGATAAGACAAAAATAACTCATTATTTTGTTTTAGCGAGTATATGTTTCATTCGGCTAATAATAAGTGAACAATATATAGCCGTATTTTTATTGGTTTCATAGCGTTTTATTGCTACTTCTTGGTTTTTCGTGGTGTTTTTTAAAGTATAAAACGTAAATTTACGTATTTTAAATCGCATTCATGCGATTTTTCTTAATAAAACCATATTATACTCTCGTAACAAATTTGAGCTTTGTCACAAAAAATAAAACTAAATTTAATCTTATTTTTAATTAAACTTAAAAATTAAATATATGTTTAATAAGTGTCATTTTTTAATTATTTAAATAAATGGTTTTATATTTTTTATTTGTGGCTTTATTGATATGGAAAATATAAGGTTGCGATGTTTTTACAAAATAATAATTGTAAAATAAAAGCTAATTCAATAATAAATAAAAAGACGTTTATATTGAAGAACTCATATATCGCATTAGTTATTGGACGTTTAATTTCTAGCAATGTTGCCCATGAGCAAAACCTGGTGTGCCAACTATCGAGTGGGGTGAGTATAAATATATGCTGACTGAAATTTTCGCACTTATGCTCGCTCTTATAATGACAGTGAGCAGCGATTTTTTGCTTGTGAACTAAGTTTTCAATAGGTTAAGTGTGAATATTGTGACTCTTTTTTAAATAAAAATAACGCCAGAATGAAAACTTATTCGCATTAGTTAATCTAATGTTTACTTGGTGTTTTTCTCGTTTTTAAATTAAGTCTGCCTGATTATAATTCCTCACATAGCAGCAAGGTTGAAGCTTATAAAACCTGACTTTGTATGCTGTTTTAACTTTATTAATACTTGATTTTCAGAGGAATTAACCATGTCTACAATCATGAATAAAATTATCAAATTATACGTACCTGTTTTCTCACCAATGTACAAAAGCAACAACATGGTGAAATAATTTGATAGGACTATTAGTAAATAACAATACTTAAAGGGCTTTGAAGATGAATTCAAAGCCCTTTTTATATTCATTATTGTTTCAATGCGTTGGCGATGTCACGCCAGTCTGCCATTTTGAAGTTTTGATTTTGATCGTCATACGAGGCATCAACGTTATAGCCATCTTGAACAAGGAATAATCCTTGCGGGAAACGATCACTAATCGTGGCAGAAACAGCATGAATACCATCGGTTTCACTGGCACCATCTAAGCCATTATCATCATCGGCGGTGAGCGCAAAGCTGCCTTTATAGCGGTAGTTATTATCCAGATCGTAAACAGCATAAGTGTGGTTACCTTGGCTTGATACAATCAGTTCATTCACCGTACCGTCGTTGTAAATTGTTAGCCCTTCTGCGTCGGCAACAATTTGTTTGCCATCTATTTCAATATAGCGTTACTGAGTCTGATTGTGTTTAATATTACGAACGGCACGATTAAGAGCCATCAGCAAGTTAATTGGTTAGATGTTGTAGGGGAAGGCTCATCGGCAATCATGGTATTGGTGTGGCTGGTGGTGATCCTGTCCACCCGTGCACCGGGGAAAATTACCAACTATTTTGCGATGGGGTTTACCTGTATTTTTTTAGCGTTAACCCAAGATGTTATTGATGAGTTTATTCGTTTAAAAAACTACACCATGATTGGAAATACCATGGAGTACATGATCCTTGGGCTGGCCATTGTGACTTATGCCTTTTGTTTGTGGCGTAAAGAGCTTGCAGTAGTAAAAAATTATGTGATGCAACGCCAACAGTTAAATGCGCGAACGCCGCTCCATCCTGAAAATTATCGCCTCCCAGAGTTGAGTTATTTACACCGTGCACTGACAGCGCAATACGCAGAGTCGAGCAAACAAAATGATTGTTATTTGATTGCGATTAACTTACAAAACAGTTACCAACTTTTACCTCAACTTTCACCTCAAGAAGCAGAAAGACTCAGAGTCTCGATCTCTGAATTGCTGTTAATTGCATCTCGCCATAGTGATTTAGTGTGCCAAGTTGCGGGGCATCACTACCTTATGTTACTGGACGGGTTAAGCAAGAAAGATGCAGTAATATATGCTCGCTATGTTGAACAGTTACTCAGCACTTACCAATTTTATTTAGATTCTAGTATTCGCATAGAGATGCAATGGCAAATAGGTATTGTTGAAGTCAAACCGTCCACTTACTCATTACCGTCATTATACAAACAGATAGATGAAGCGATAAACCTTTCACGTGAGCCCCACGTTTATAAAGGTAGCGCATGAAAGGGCATTTCGCAGTGACGGCACCATGGTTGGAATGCCACGATAAAACCATTTCTGCAAGGCAACACATTGCGTTATTACTGGATTTACTCAGTAGCCGTGGTGTAAATATGCACTACGTATTACGGCATACAGGGATTTTTTATGATGATTTAATTACGCAAGATTTACAGGTAAGTCCCGTACAATTCTCTCGTTTAATTAGAAATGTAGCGAAGTTAGAGCAGTTTCCAGAATTGAGCTTTCTGTTTGGGCAGCAATTGATCCCGAGTGTATTTCCGACGACTAGCCATATATTGATCCATGCCCCGACCGTCAACACCTTGATGAATAATATAGCGCTTTACTCTGAGAGCTACTTCCCTTTATCTAAACTCACCACACAATTTGATGATTCGGGCGTTTATGTTTTCGTCGAAGATCCTTATGGGATTGAGGCTTCATTGAGTTCCCGAGATCGTATTGCTTATTTTCGTTGGTTAACAGAGTATGTCTTTACTTCGGTTATATCGTTAGTTAATTGGCGAGCTGATACCCAATTACCTTGGTCTGTTATGGTGGATTGGTTATGCCCACCATGGCAAGAGCATTATCAGATGTATTGGGAGAAGGTCAATTTCAATCAGCCGATGATTGCCTTGCATTTACCCAAGCAGTATCTGGATGTCACTTTGAAAGATAGCTCTTCAACCTTGTATAAAGTGGCACGAAAGATAACACCCATTCCAAGTTGTGGTTTATTGAGCCATATTCGAAATGTGTTTCGCCAAAACCTTGTTCAAGTCCCGTCGTTAAATGCGTTATCTGAAATGATGTTAATGAGCCCTGCCACGCTAAAACGTCGATTAAAAGCACATCATCATACTTACCGTTCATTATTGGGCGAGGTTAACCAGCAGCATGCTTTATATTTACAACAGATAAAACAATGGGATGATCACCAAATTGCGCAAGAGATGCAATTTTTTGATGTCAGTAATTATCGCCGTGCAATTCGCCGTTGGAAGACAAATTAATCACGTCAATTATTCTATAATGTCTAGTAATATAGAGTAAGGTGTACTAATTTCACGACCACGTAAAATTAGCACTTATTAATAACCAGCAATATCGATAATTAAGATTTCACTGATAATAATAATAATAACGTTAAACAATGAGAGTTAACGTTTTTAATTAAATATCTTTATGATATTTAATTAAAAAATAAAAGAGGGGAAGGTTGGTTGTTATTTAATGCTATTATATTTAATGGTAGTTAATTGTTATTAATTAACTAATACTGCTTCTTTTATAAATATTCGAACTATTAAAAACAAAGAAATGTTATAACATAACAATTCTGAGTGTTTACCTCAGGATTATTCATGTCGTGATTAGGAATAGATCAATGAAAAAGAAGTCTTCATTTATAGTATTGATGACAACGCTGTGCGTCTTGTTTTCAGTATCAAAAGCAATGGCTGCAGAAGCGCCAATTGATGTAACGGTAAGTATTGCCCCACAAAAGTATTTTGTGAAAGAAATTGGCGGGAATAATGTTAATGTCAATGTAATGGTGCCAGCAGGCGCTGAGCCAGATGATTACGAACCAACACCAAACCAAGTTGTGTTACTTAACAAGAGTAAACTTTACTTTTCTATCGGTGTGCCATTTGAAAAAAGCTGGTTAAACAAATTTAAAAGCTCAGCAAAAGATCTAACGATTGTTGATACCCAGCAAGGTATTGAGCGTATGCCAATGGATTATAACGACGATGGTGAGCGTATTCCTGAGGCATCAGGCATTAAAGACCCACATATTTGGTTATCACCAGCCCTTGTGCGTATTCAAGCCATGAACATTCGTGATGCATTAATTAACATTGATCCTCAGCACCAGCAAGAATATCGTGAAAATTATCTGAAATTCTCTAAAAAGATCAATCAAATTGATGATGCTTTAATTGCGATTATGGCGAAGATCCCAGCAGCACATAATCAATTTATGACGTATCACCCAGCGTGGGGTTACTTCGCGACAGATTACGGCTTACGTCAACTGCCTATTCAAAATGAAGGTAAAGAAGCCAGTGCGCAACGTCTAAAATCACTGATTGATACAGCAAAGAAACAGCACATTAAAGTTATCTTTATTGAGCCGCAGTTTTCAAAAGAACAAGCAAAAGTTATTGCGAATGCAATTGGCGGCAAAGTGGTGGCAATTAACCCACTTGCAGAAGATTGGGGTAATAACTTGCTAACGGTTGCGAACGCGTTTGAATCTAACGTGAATCATTAAGAGCGAAAAAATGAAAAAGATTGTGGATGTACAGAATGTCAGTTTTGCTTATAAGAACCATCAAGCATTAATTGACATAAACTTCGAGCTTTACGAAGGTCAACGTTGTGCATTACTTGGACCCAATGGCGGTGGTAAAACGACATTAGTCAAACTACTACTGGGCATATTATCGGGTTATCAGGGCAATCTCGCACTGTTTGGCGACCGTCCCGGTCGCCATCCAGCGCTTATTGGGTATGTTCCTCAGCAATATAAATTGAATCCAATATTACCCGTCACAGTAAAAGACGTAGTATTAATGGGGGCCAATGCAGAGCAGCTAAAAGATAAGGCATCGCTGCCAGCCTTATTAACCCAAGCATTACAACAAATGCATATCGAGCATATAGAAAATACGCTGTTTAAAGACCTTTCCGGCGGGCAGCGTCAACGTGTATTAGTGGCTAGGGCGTTGATTGCCCAACCTAAGTTATTAATCCTTGATGAGCCAACCAGTAATGTCGATCCAAGCATGACGGCACAATTTTTTGCCTTGATATCAGCGCTGCCCAAAGATGTTGCAGTATTAGTGGTAAGCCATGATATGGGTATTTTAGAGTATCAGATTGATGTGATTTTAGGGCTAAACCAAACCATGAAAGTGCAGCAGAGTAAGGCATTAACGTCTGATATGTTGCAACACTTATACGGCGTGAACAGCCATTTTCTTCAAGATCTTGTTCAGCCAACTACAACCAATCACAAAACAAGTCCTGCTTTAGTATGATCGAGCTCTTACAATATAACTTTATTCAACATGCATTAATTGCAGCAGTGCTGGTTAGCATTGTTGCCGGCATTATTGGCGTATTAGTCGTGACCAATCGATTAGTATTTCTCTCTGGTGGTATTGTTCACACAGCATACGGAGGTGTGGGGTTAGCTTTCTATGCAGGCACTGCGGTAATGCCAACAACCTTGGTATTTACTTCGATTAATGCCTTGTTATTAGGGGTGCTAAGTCAGCGTAAACTAGAGCAGTTAGATATTTTTATCGGTCTGATTTGGTCGCTAGGCATGGCAATCGGCATCATCTTAATGGCGTTAACGCCGGGATATGGGGCAGATTTAAGCAGTTACCTGTTTGGTAGTATTCTCACTGTTCCAGTCTCGACGTTATATCTGATGGGGGGCAGTGTACTCATCATTGGTGCTTACACGATTTATAACTATCGTTCGCTAGTCTTAATGTCTTTTGATGCTGATTTTGCGCAGAGTAAAGGCGTTAAAGTAAAACGCATGTACTTATCATTATTAGTGCTGGTGGCAATTGCCAGCGTTATCTTAGTGAAAGTGGTGGGTATTGTATTGGTGATGGCGCTGCTAACCATGCCAGCGTACATGGCGGCGCAATATACAAAATCGATGTTATCCATGATGTGCCACAGTATTTTATGGTGCCTTGGCTTTACGTTAACGGGGTTGATTTTCTCTTACCAGATGAATCTACCGTCAGGGGCCACCATTGTTGTTACCGCGTCTATTTGTTTAGCGTTGCAACTGGGGCTTAAAGAAATCCTGAAATTCTTCAAAAAAGGCGCTGTTCAAGCCGCGTAATGGTACAGCAAGTAGAAGCGCCCCTTCTACTTGCTACCTACTTCTATACCCTCGTTATCCTCTTCCTGTTTTTCCCATGTCACCCACGCTTTTTACATTTATGATTGGTAGATTTCTGTGTAATTGCACAGTAAATGTTACAAAGTGTAACGAGTAAATATTCGCAGTGAGCATTAAGTTATTGTTTTTAATTTCTTTAGGTTATTAGTCATCAGCTGATTTGATCTTCTTGGCGTCAAAAAAGTATCGTTGGTAATCAAAAAAAATATTTTTCTGAAAGCAGGTCTAAATTTTGAACGCTGTTCTATATTGGTGTCGCCAAAAAAATAACGATAGCTATGTCACAAATTTGAACCAATCAAAGACCGATCCCGCGTGCCGTAATAATGTTCTGTTACATCTCACCACTGTGGATTCTCACAAGCTCCGTTATGCTCCACGCATCTTAGGCACTTTTATTAAAGATACATGCCTATCCAATGTCGTTTTAAGAGTAATAACATGAAAAAAACATCTCTATTTGCATTGAGTGCAGTGGCACTGTCTTGCGCAATTAGCTTTACCGCTCACGCGGGTGACAAAATGGTTAACCCTGAAGGCGGGGTTGTTGTGGGTTACTGGCATAACTGGGCTGACGGCCAAGGTTATAAAATGGGTAATGCACCTGCGATGTCACTAAAAGACATTAACCCAATGTATAACGTGGTTGATGTTTCTTTCATGAAAGTTTACGACGTGGCTGAAGGCCGTATTCCGACGTTTCATTTAGATGCGGAAACGGGTTTAACCGAGCAGCAATTCATCGACCAAATTAAAGCGCTTAACGATCAAGGTCGCTCTGTGCTTATCGCACTAGGTGGCGCTGATGCGCACGTTGAAATGAAAACAGGCGATGAGCAAGCATTCGCTGATGAAATCATTCGTCTAACAGATTTATACGGTTTCGATGGTCTAGATATCGACCTTGAGCAAGCAGCGATTGATGCGGCGGATAACCAAACCGTTATTCCAGCGGCACTGCGTATGGTTAAAGATCACTACCGTGCACAAGGTAAAAACTTCCTTATCACCATGGCGCCAGAATTCCCGTACCTAACAGAATCGGGCAAATACATTCCTTACATCACAGGTCTTGAAGGTTACTACGACTGGATCAACCCACAGTTTTACAACCAAGGTGGTGACGGCGTTTACATTGAAGGCATTGGTTGGATTGCCCAAAATAATGATGTGCTAAAAGAAGAGTTCATCTACTACATGGCTGATTCATTGATCAACGGTACTCGTGGTTTCACTAAGATCCCACACGATAAACTTGTATTTGGTATTCCAACCAACATCGATGCCGCAGCAACAGGTTACGTACAAGACCCACAAGATTTGTTTGATGCATTCAAACGCCTTGAAGCACAATCTCAGCCACTACGTGGTGTAATGACATGGTCTATCAACTGGGATATCGGCACGAATAAAGCAGGTCAAGCGTACAACAGCAGCTTTATTAACACTTACGGCCCGTTCATTCACAGCCAAGTGCCACCGGTTGTTCAACCGGGTAAACCTGTGATCATGGGTTTAACGGATGCTCGCGTTCAGCACCGCACAAACTTTGATGCAATGGCTGGCGTAACAGCAACAGACAAAGAAGACGGCACCCTAACATCAGCAATTAACGTATCTGGCTCGGTAGATACACAACGTGTAGGCGAGTATGTACTAACTTACTCAGTATCAGATTCAGACAACAATGAAACCGTATCACCACGTAAAGTAACCGTATTTAGCGCATTACCAACCTTCGCTGGTGTGGCAAATGCAGTTGTGAAAATCGGTGAAAACTTCGATGTCATGGCTGGCGTATCAGCATCGGATGCAGAAGATGGCGATCTAACAGCAAACATCACAGTATCTGGCGCTGTAAACACTGCGGTTGCGGGTAAATACGAACTTGTTTACTCAATCACAGACAGCGCAAACCAGACGGTAACTGTAAAGCGTACCGTGGTAGTTAACGATGGCTCTATCGTGTGTACTAATCCGTGGAAATCAGATGTTGTTTACGTTGAAGATGATGTAGTAAGCCATAACGGTAAAGATTGGTTAGCGGGTTGGTATACGAAAGGTGAAGAACCAGGCACAACGGGTGAGTGGGGCGTTTGGCGTGAAGCAGGCGATAGCGACTGTGGCGGCGTTGTACCACCACAACCAGAAGCAGATTTCACCGCATCTCTATCTGGCGTAAACAGCAGCTACAAGATCACTAACGGCACTGCGACACTGAACCTGAATTACACCGCGAACAAAGCAAGTTCTGTACAGATTGATGTGATTGACGCAATGGGTTACCCAGTAAACGGCGGTAACTTCACGGCAGATTTTGCCGCTAACAGCGCGATTAAACTGGTACTTAATAACGTAGTGGAAGGTAAACACTCACTACGCATGATCGCCCAATCAAAAGGTGAGCAAGTAGAATCTCGTCACCAGTTTGTATTAGAAGATCAAGGTACGGTTGAGCCACCAGTAACTGACGTTCCTGCTTATGAAGCGGGTAAAGCGTACCAAGCGGGCGACCAAGTATTAGGTACAGACGGTAACGTATACCAATGTAAACCATGGCCTTACACGGGCTGGTGTGCAAATGCTTCATACGCACCAGGTTCAAGCCTATACTGGGCTGACGCATGGGATAAGCTATAAGCTTACCGATAGCTAAATAAACGAAAAGCCAGCATGTTATGTGCTGGCTTTTTTGTTTTAGATAATGTATTCAACAATATTTATGCGTTCTTGCTGACTTAAGTCATTATTGGACATAAACCATTTTGAGAATTAGCTCTATCCCTACTAGCAATCATTAGGAAAAATAAGTGTAATGTTCAGTTTTTCTCGCTATCACTCTTCACTCTTCACTCTTTTTACTTATGTAAGAAGACTTGGATTTGTTCAACACTTAGGATAAATGTCGGCTGCACGGTACATACACAACATCGCTATGTTTTTGTGTGGCAAAGTGTTTCAATCATTCCATCTACGTAACTTACAACTATCTCAATTTGACTTTTAAAATTATCCACACTTATGTAATTAATCCCTTTAACTGTCTCGTTTCCTTTTTTGTCTGTTGCATATCTAAAAGAGAAAGAGTCTTCATCAATCTTGTTGAATTGATTAACAATGAGACGTTCTTTTTTTATTTTAGGAGTAAATATAAGCGTAATATTTTCTTGTTTTATAAAAGCTTCATATTGTTCTATTGCTGCATCCCAGAGAGGTAACAACTTGTGCAGAGAAAGAATTTTATCATTTCTCTTATAACCTAATTTTTTATCTAGTTCTCGAATAAGATCTTTAAGTGTCAGCTCTAAATACTGTCGATACAAAAATACAATAGGAAAAACCAGAGCATCTTTTTCGTTAGTGATCCTATTATCATAATCTACAGTTAATTCACGAGCTGCTATTTTATATCCTTCATTATAAAAAGGAGATTTATTTATCATCCAACCAATATCCGCATTAGTTCGATCTTTTACAATTCCTTTAAACAATTCTTCCAATTTCTACTCCATAATACGAAAAGCATATCAAACTCAATTTCAAAACTATAAACACTAAGCTAATATTGAGCCAAAAATTCCAACCATAGCAAGTTAATTATATTGATATCAATATTACAAAACGCCTGCCTTAAATGCTTCAGTAAGATAACTAAACTCAACTTGATCTTCTGGAATTACTTTTAATTTTTTACTTTTTATAGGCTCTAATTTAATCATACTTGCAGCAGAACATACTAGCCCACCAAAAATTGGTGTTAGTGGATTTATAGGTGTTCCCTCAAAAAGAGATATACCTCCACAAATAGATGCGCCCTTAAAAAATTCACTCATTAACGTCGTTACATTTTGAGATCCTATATTTACTTTTAGATCTGTAAATTTAATTAAACGACCAAACCTACTTCGAGATAACGCTGCAATTTCATTAGTAATTTTTTCTAGGTCAGAAATTGCCAAATTCAAAGATGTTTCACTAAATCCAGTAGGAAGTGAAACTTGACGCGTTACCAAATCCATCGAATTTCGAAATTCATTTAACAAAACTGAATGTTCATTTTTAAACGCAACGATTTTCTCGATGGATATATTTCCTGCTGGTATGGGGAGCTTATTATATAGTGCAACTTGTATACAATATTCATCAATTGCATCTTTCTCTCTAGCTATAAACTCCCTATAGGATTGCTGTGGAACCCAGATAACATCGGGTTGGTTTATTGATCTTTTCTTTAAAGACTGAGCCTGAAAGTCTAAGAACGTATTAACCCAATTTTTTGAACCATCAGACTTTAAGCTATATGCCGACTCTGTCGTGTATATGTTTCTTGCTAGCGGTAGATCTTGATATTCTTTGAGTAAGATCCCTGCTTCTTCTAAAATAATCTCATCCACGCTTTTCTTCCAGAGAGGAAGTTGAGCACTAATAGGCTGCACAATATAATCCCAATAAAGACAGAAGCTCTGCATCTGTTCTTTACGAAGCTGAACATGAGGTATGTAAGCATCACCACTAAGGTTCATAAAGTGGGGACAGAAAACTACTCCTCGTTTTTGGGACATAAAATCTCCTCTTAAAAATAACGCTTTTTATATAGAGCTGGCTGTAATATTCATATGTGCTTTAATATCTTATTTAAGAATCTTTCAAATTTCTATAAGGAACAGTTAATTTTCTATACTTGAAACCTGACTTAGTTACTTTGTCATATAATATCTAATTTGAAGTTATTTTTTGATTTTTTCATGTCATAAAAAATAACTTGATCATTTTTAAGTATTTTTCTAATTGTATTCTTATTTTTTTCATTCATATTACATCCAAAATATATTTCCTTTATTGCTCCATCAGGAAGACAAAATAATTTCCCTTTAGCATTTGAATCATTTAGTTGTAAAATCAACCTAACCTCTTCTTCATATTTCCAATCATCATACTTTTGTGTCAATATTCTTTGCCATTCTTCATTAATCCCTCCAATTTTATTTGAATGTAAAAAGGTATCATTATCTACTTCTAAAAAACTTTCACTATATTTAACCTCAACCATAATTTTACTATTTTCTAATTCAAGACAGTCAATCCCAATACAAAAACCTCTATGACAATCAGCATAATGAGACCACATTAAGATATTATCCATATTTTTAGAAAAACAACTTATTGCTTTATGTTCAACATATTCATTGAAAAGAGAGTTAATTTTTTTATTTTCAAAATCTATTGTTAATATTGAATCAAATGGATCATTAAATTCCGTTGGTTTAGACGCCCATATTTCATTATTAATTAGACAAGATAATGAATTTTCATTAAAAGAAAAATATTTATATAACATGTAGATTCCCAATATATAACTATGTTTTACAGTAACTCATACTTAAAGCAAATTACTTATAAAAGATGGTCTTAATGTGTCCAACGCTTTGGATAGGTGTCGGCTACGCGACACATATCCTTATTTTTTATAAAATTTTTCCGCAACAGTCTTTAAATTTCTTGCCACTTTCACAAGGACACGGCGAATTTCTGGGTACAAAGCTACCTATAGATTGCTTTTTTACAGGATTCAAAACCTCCTCATTTGCAAATTTGATTTTGAAACCGATACCAATGCCTGAGTTTGCATTTGATTCTAGAGCATCTGTAATAGCTGATAAGCCATTAGCGATAAGTTGAGCTAAGCGTCCGAAGTCAATACCCATGATCGATACAGACCCTTGAGCAATCTCTTGACAATGAGCTGTTAATTCTGCGATTGGTGGACGTAAGGAGTTTAATGAACCTCCACCAAGGAAACGTCGTTGTGTAACGATACCAACGACAAGTCCAGAACTTGAATCGACAATAGGTCCACCTGAATTACCACCATTCACTGAACCATCAATGTAAAAACCATGAGCTTGAGTTGGACCAGAAATTATTGCTTCATGAATTAACAAGTCATGAATACCGTGAGGGAAACCTGCAAATAAAATACGTTTACCTCGAGTGATGTCCTCCGACTCATCGGGTTGAAGAACTATGCGACCATTCGGAAGTTCGTCTTCTAATTCAAGAATTGCAAAATCATGCTCTTTTTTATGAGAATAGCTTATTAACTTAGCTCTCAATCGAATATTTTTTTCTGTAATTGCATATATTTGAACACCACTTGAGATATGTTGTTCGATTACATGATGATTCGTGACTACTGTTTTCTCATTTCGAAAACTAAACCCACTACCTGAGCTGTTACCACTTTCAATGCGAAACGTCGCATTTGCTAAATCCTGATGATTCATATTTACCTCGAATCCTATAACGCCCTGTTATAGCCGTGCTATCTGCTAAGTGAAATAATGTGCAGACGTGGTTTTTTTAGCTGTTCAATGAGTACAGGAGGCAACGAGCTTACCAGCTCTTTTCTGACTTCGTATCTTTCGACGAACCAGTCTATTTCTTCTAAATCCAAATGTGATTCGTCAATTTCTAAAAGTGTTGCTTTAAATCCACCTGACGGTAACTTGATTAAACTTTGTACTGTTTCATAGAAGTCTTCGACGCTATCCGGAATGTCTAAAAGTATTGCATTCTTATCTTCTGAGTACCAAAGACTTTTGGGATAACGAGTTAAGAGGTAATTTTCGAGACCTATCGTTGCATCAAATTGGTCTCTACGTTCAAATGGTAGTTCTATTTTAAATAAATTATACGGACTGTTTTTAGACATAGTTGCTCCTTTTACCAAGCCATTTTTTGATCGTAGGGTATAACAGTATATTAATAAGTACTCTTACTTTCGCGCAAAAATAGACTCATAAAATCCCTTTATCATATTCGATATGATCTCTTTATATCATGAGGTTAGTGGCGCTTTTTTCACTTAACCTTTGTGAGAGGATGTTTAAAGTAAGAAATGTATTTAATCAGCCTTATTTAAAATAAAAATAATTCACAATCACGTTAATACGATATGAATGAGTATTTGAGCTAACACATTTGTGGGTAGAAGCATGTTATGTAAATTTGGTCACTAATTAGCTGTATTTAATATATTAGATCCTCAGCACACCTTATTAACCTTACTTCCACTAACAACGCACCCTCTGATAATTGCCGATATTTTTAACGGATAAAGCAGATTTTTAACAGCATTTTGTCTAGAAATTTAGATATACGTCAGGTTTTATAAAACACTTAGCTATCTTATGCGCTACAAGCTGTTTTTAGTTTGTAAATTACTGTTATTGCCTGTTGGAACGGAGAGCGTGGCGGGGCAATTATAAGAGAGATAAAGCCCTTATCTGAAAAGTATTATTTCACGCTATAAGAACAAGATAATGGTTGAACCATAGATAGTGAAATAAACAAAAAGCCAGCATGTTATAGGCTGGCTTTTGTGAGAGCAGTTTCTATATATTTTCAATATTTGCTTACAGAGTGCTTGGGTTTATCCAACATGTCGGATAGGCATCGGCTACGCGACATAATTCTTATCTGTCGCTTAACAAGCCGCCTTCACTTTATCATTTAAAAAGTGGGATGGTTCTAGCTTTATCATTTCAGCGTCGGTTGCATTATGATTCTTCGCATATTCAGCAACTAAATTGTATCCAATCCAGTAACCTGCGTATTTCGGGAACTCATCAGGGTGTGAGCCCAAAAACAATTTATCTAATGAAAAGTCTTTTGTGTCTAATAGATGGCTCATTTGTTCTAGTCCGTTGCGCCAATCATAGTTATCGAGCTCTTTAAATAATGACGATGGCTTACCGTTGGTCACCAGATTTTCGAAATGGCACGCTAAACCTTCCATTATTAGCTGCTGTGACAAGGTGCCTGTTGGCATGTGAAAACTTAATCTCACTGCATGGTGAAGTTCATGCGCTAGAACTTCAAGAAGCTCTGTCTTTATTATTTCAGCAATATCATCTCGAGAGCTGTCCACTAACAGCTCGACTCTATGCTCACTAAGAGCGTAACCGCCTAAGCCTGACGGGGATTCTTCCCCTGTTTGGAATGGAGAAACAGTAATATCAATCTTTGATACTTCAAGGAATTCACCAATTTTAATAAGGGCACATCCAATCGTGTGCTCCAATAAGTCTGAGTATTGGCTTAATTTTCCAGATGCGTTAAGTATTGTAATTTTTACTGCCAAATCATACTCCTTTGATTAGGCTGGGTTTAAACGAGGGCATAACCGTTATTAATGGCGTTGTTTTGTGTTGTTACCATTAACAATTTAATCTCTGCGAATTGCTAATGTTTTAGCCGATAGCACAGACATTTCACAGTGCTTTGTCTATAACTTTAGAGATATGTCAGGTTTTATAAAAAATGTGGTTATCCAACGCGGTGGTAGCGGTTTTGACTTGTAAATCACTATTATTGACGATATGGATAGTTTAAAAAGAGATAGTGGTTAGACGATTAAAAGAGATAAGTCTATGTTTTGCAAAACATTATTTCTCACTATAAGAGCAAGGTAACGATTAAGTCACCAACAGCGAAATAAACAAAAAGCCAGCATGGTATAGGCTGGCTTTTGTGAGGGTAATTTCGCTTAAATAGTAAATCTATTTATTTGAACTTACGAAGTAATCATTCAGTACGATTAATTTGTACACATATCACTATCTTTACCCACTATACGCCATACACCCCAATTAGCAGATGCTTCAGGTGTTGGTTCTTCACCTGTGGTATACCATTGGTTATGGTATGACAGGCCATCATGCATGACTTTTTCACATGGCTTATCATAGACTTTAGCTGGATCCCACTCACCTTCAGGTACCGGTGGTACTGGAACGTCTGGTGTGTAATCGCCAATAGAAATCATACAGCTATTGTTTTGGAAATTAACATTAATTTGCTGTGGATGTTCTGGATCAGCCTCGCTTGCAAGCTTAGCAAAAGCACTTTGTGCCTGTGCTGTACAGTCGACGCCACTGTCTTTCATTTGATCGATACTTGCATCAACTGGCAGTGAAATATGGGTATTTGGTGTCATCCAGTTATTAACGATATTTGCTCCTGCTTTAGAAGCAGAAAGGAACATCTGACCCTCTATTTTTGCATCAGTATAAATCTGGATTTCACTTGTTGGATCAATAGGACCTTTATCCGTTACCGCATTAAAATCACTTCCTATCGCTTTTTCAACATTGCTAATCGCAACATCAAGTAACTGATAAATAGCTTTACGATCAGAATCATTACTTAACGTAAATGAGTCTGTAGACTTAATGTCTAACTGCGTTAGCGCATCTTTAAATGCTTTGTCAGCTTGAGATGCCGTGACAAAAGTCAGTGCTTCTTTGTCTTTATTTGGCTTGTATGACAACTTAGTCATTGCGAATGCAAATACTCGATTAAATTGCCCTGCTAATAATGACACCTGATTATTAATATTTAATCCTGCATCTTCAAGATTCACGCCGAATAATTGGTCGATATAAAAGGAGACTTGGCGTGGGTAACGGTAATAAGTATCACCCGTTGTATCAGAAGAACCAATTGCGTCTCGGTAATCTTGTGGGCTTAAATTGTAGTTATTCCTATAGTATTTAGTAGATTGACAGACATTACGTGATTCCAGTTATCACTAACGGAAGTGAGCATTATCTGATCCTCGATTTTATATATACTCAGAAAGTTCAGCTGTTTTATGTTTTATAAGCAGCGATACCTCCATATTAAATAAAGTCAAATTAAAGGCTCGGTTTCGTATTAATATCGAAACCAAGCCTTATCAGTCCTTAAATTAAATGCTCCATTTTGTATGGGCCATTTAATTATATTTTTTGATGTTCTATTAAGCATTATTTAGTTATTAACATTTGATCTATTTAGGGGCTGGAAACCCATCCAAATCATCGAACGGCATTATTTTTCCGCTCCATTTCCCCTCTTCTTGTTTTGCGACAACAATGAACTGACCATATGTTGTACCGGGTGATCTGTATTTTAAGGGGACGACAACACCATCATCCATATGAATCGCGCCATCGATCCTTGCAAGCATGCAAATTCCTCTGGTTAGGTTATCCTGCCTCAATTCAGAAGGTTGTATCTCGCCGAGAAAGTGCTGTTCACAAAATGGTCCTTCTAAAACAAGGTCAACCGTACCTGGCGTACTGTTTAGCACTGTATAGTTTGTATAATCAGCGAATGATGGAGCTGAAAATAGTAAAAAAGAGAGTGCAACAAAAAGAAGTTTTTTCATCACGTAGCATCCTTAATCAAGATTAGAGAATGGGCGACATGTGTCAAATATATGCAATAGCTATAATACATAAATGGTATATAAAACATATGTTTAGGTTTTATATTTGTAGAAAAAATGAGACACCCTAAAGCAAAACGATTGATGATTGCTATGTTGCTTAGGCTTTTGGTTGTCTTTTGATGATAAGTCGGTGGGGGTGAATCGATGAGGTTGAATCGCTTTTGATGAAAAATTCAATGTGTATTGAAGAAATGGTAAACCGATTCATAGCTTGAGAGCGCTGAATCGGTTTATAAATTACCTGCGTTATAACAAGGTTATATTGAGAAGCATAGCTTAATGAGATTGTTCATTAGTCGTGAAAATTTGACTATTAATTATATCTTCAACATTGCCGGTTAATGCTCCCACATGTTTTTTTGCACTCTGAGGATGCCAAAGCTTGCACTCAAGTTGTGACTCCTTAAATAAACCTATTGTGGGTATATTGTAAGCACTCGCTATGTGAATAATCGCGGTATCAACAGAGATCACGCCTTTTGATTGTTTAATCAAATAAATCGCGTCTTGTATAGAATCTACACAGCAAACACGAGAAACGGGCGCTAATTGGCTTTCCCATTCATCTTTATTTTTTATATAGGAAGGCAAAATAAAGACACAGTTAAATCCATCGTTTTTTAATTTTGTAAGTATATCTATGCTTTTCTTTATACTTAGTGATCTACTGTTACGAGAAGCAAATGGATTAAAAACCAAATAGTCTTTAAGGTTTTTACTATTGATCAGCATTTCCATTTTATCGTTTTCTTTAGCAAAAACCTTAAACAGAGCAGGGGGCTGAGCAAAACCATATGCGGCCATTAGTTTTGACCAGCATTCAGGCTTACTTATGTTATCGTTATTAAATTGTATCGGTGGGTTCTGTATACAATTATGCTGGTAACAATCGTGACCGATAGTTAAGTCGGGCTTTAATGTAAAACCGACGATGCTCCGATGTGGTTTTTCTATAGAAGACACTTCTATTAGTAAATCGACATTACAATTGATCTTCTCTTTTAATATCTTAGGGTATTTATACCATTCTCTTTCTTTGGGTAAGCAAATGTAATTAACCCGAGTGTCATATTTTACAACATCTTCATTTTTCTTCGTACATAAAACAACCACATTGGCTTCTGGCCACTTGGCTTTAACTGCTTCAATAATAGGTGACATTGCGAAGTAGTCGCCTATCTGAAATGTGGCATTAATAAATACATTCGGTTTTTCTGGAAGGCTATTTATTGATGATAATTTGTTTACTCTTCTATTTAGTATGCTAGATATAAGCTTTTTAAGCATAAAATGTTACCGCCCGTAGTAAATATTTATCTACTTCCATTTTGATGACTTTACCTTACTAATGTATATATTGTGCTTTGAAATTTAGGCGTATTCAAAGCGTATTACGTTTTACCAATTTGGGCTTAAATCAGCCAGCTTTTAGCAGCATACGATCATGATGGCCACGCTTTTATCTGCACTTCTAAAATACGCTATTTTAACGCTATGATTCTAAGCATAAAATCATCAATTCGCTCTAAGTATATAGATGATTTGTGATGTACTGCGAAGATTGCTGATTAAATTTGATATTAAAGTTTGTTGACACATTTATAGAGTTGTATTTTTAGACGTTTTAGCTGCATTTTTCTTTCTCTTTACATCGTTTATTTCTTTCCTGTAATACGACTTCCATCCGATATATTTGATTTTTTTATGAGCGAAATATTTCGTTGTTAATAAAACTATCATGATTACTTTATATGTTGAAAGCGTGATTTTGTTCTTGGTAGGTATATTTTACTGGCAACATATTCCATTTATTAACACTAACTAAACCTTTGTCACAGAAATTTAATTTGATATCCATACAATCCACTTTTTTTCGCTTGTGAGCGAAAATGTTCGTTTTAAGTAATGTATGGATAACAATGAGGCTCTGATGTTTGGGATATTCAAACCGAAGGCGCATATCGCACCTTTAGAAAATAGTAAGGTCGATAGCACCTATTCTCGCCTGCGATGGCAGTTATTTTTCGGTATTTTCTTCGGCTATGCAGGTTATTACCTCGTCCGTAAGAACTTTAGTTTGGCAATGCCATATTTAATTGATGAAGGCTTCAGCCGCGGAGAGCTTGGTGTTGCTTTGGCTGCGGTGTCTATTGCTTATGGTTTATCGAAGTTCTTAATGGGGAATGTGTCAGACCGTTCTAACCCAAGATACTTTTTAACGGCGGGACTGGTTATGTCCTCGTTGGTCATGCTCTGTTTTGGCTTTATGCCATGGGCGACGGGAAGTGTGGCTGCTATGTTCATTTTATTATTCCTAAATGGTTGGTTCCAAGGAATGGGCTGGCCTGCGTGTGGACGTACCATGGTGCATTGGTGGTCTCGTAAAGAACGTGGCGAAATAGTGTCGGTGTGGAATGTTGCTCATAACGTGGGTGGCGGTTTAATCGGCCCTATGTTTATTCTTGGCCTTTGGGCATTTAATGACGACTGGCGAACTGCTTTTTATGTTCCCGCTCTTTTTGCTTTGCTGGTCGCATTTTTTGTTTGGTTAACCGTGCGTGATACGCCTCAGTCATGTGGTTTACCACCAATTGAAGAATATAAAGATGATTACCCTGATGGATATGATAAGTCGTTTGAAACGGAAATGACGGCGAAAGAAATCTTCTTTAAGTATATCTTTAATAACAAGTTACTTTGGTCAATCGCGATTGCTAATGCCTTTGTTTATCTGATCCGCTACGGGGTGCTAGATTGGGCGCCAGTATATCTAAAAGAAGCGAAAGGCTTTTCTGTCGATAAAACATCATGGGCTTACTTCTTGTATGAGTGGGCTGGTATTCCGGGCACTTTATTGTGTGGTTGGATTTCCGATAAGTTCTTTAAAGGACGTCGAGCACCAGCCGGTATCTTGTTTATGGTGCTGGTAACGCTGGCGGTATTGGTTTACTGGTTTAACCCAGCAGGCAACCCAACGGTTGATATGTTGGCGCTTATTGCTATCGGCTTCTTAATTTATGGCCCTGTTATGTTAATTGGTTTGTATGCGCTTGAGCTTGCACCGAAGAAAGCAGCAGGTACTGCGGCAGGGTTAACGGGGGTATTTGGTTACCTTGGTGGTGCGGTTGCAGCAAATGCTGTGCTTGGTTATACCGTTGATCTTTATGGTTGGGATGGCGGCTTTATTATTCTGGTTGGTTCTTGTGTGACATCTATTGTGTGCTTTGTTTATGCACTATTAGGTGAGCGCGCACTTCATGAACGTAAAGCAAAAGAAAAAGCAGCATTAGCACAATAACCGTATTGAGGGGCGGATTGTCCCTCACTATTTATCAAGGATATATGATGAAAACAATCTCAGTTGGCTTCACTTTTTTAGTACTTAGCTTATCAGCAGGGGCGATTGCAAAGCCGCTGGTTATTGCTCACCGTGGCGCGTCAGGCTATTTACCCGAACATACACTTGAAGCGAAAGCGCTCGCTTATGCCATGAAACCTGATTTTATTGAGCAGGATGTGGTGATGACGAAAGATGATCAATTAGTGGTACTGCATGATCACTATTTGGATCGTGTGACTGATGTTGCTGAACGTTTTCCTGATCGCGCGCGTAAAGATGGACGTTATTACGCGATTGACTTTACGCTCGCTGAAATTAAATCATTAAGGGTGACGGAAGGGTTTAATATCAATGATAAAGGCGAGAAAGTCGCGGGCTTCCCACAACGATTCCCAATGTGGAAATCACACTTTACTGTGCCTACTTTTGCGGAAGAAATTGAATTAATTCAAGGCTTAAATAAGACCTTAGGTTATGACATTGGTATTTATCCTGAGATTAAAGCGCCTTGGTTCCATCGCCATGAAGGGAAAGACATCTCTAAAGCGGTACTTAAAGAATTAAAACAATACGGTTATACCTCGCAAAGCGACAAAGTCTACCTGCAATGTTTTGATGCCAATGAGCTAAAGCGTATTAATGATACTTTAATGCCCGAGATGGGCATGGATTTAAAACTTATCCAATTAATGGCTTATACCGATTGGAACGAAACTATGGTTTATGACGGTGATAAAGCAACGCCGTATAGCTACGATTGGATGTTCAAACCGGATGGTATGGCAAAAGTGGCGCAATATGCGGAAGGGATTGGCCCTTGGAAACCGATGTTAGTGGATGATAAATCAACCCAATCGAACATCATTATTAAACCGTTAATGGCGCAAGCAAAAGCGGCGGGGTTAACAGTGCATCCTTATACTTTCCGTGCTGATGAAGGCCGTATTCCGTCATACGCAGAGAGCTTTAATGGCATGCTTGATGTGTTCTACAATCAGGTAAAAGTCGATGGTGTATTTACTGATTTTCCTGATAAAGCCGTGACGTTTCTTAATAATAATAACTAGTGCTACATAAGGGATTGGCCCTCTCGATTTGGGAGGGCTTTTTTTTGCTGATCTTATTGTGGTAAATGGCTTTGTGCGTAATGAATGATCGCTTGTGATATTTCTTTTAATACGCCCGTTTCTAATTGCCAGTGATGCCAATAAATTTGGTTAGATAAGGAAAAATTCGGTGTTATGTTCACCAGTGTGCCTTTTTCTAATTCTTCGATGATCTGTAATTTGGGGATTAAACAGTAGGCGATGCCGGCAAGAGCCATTTTGATAAAAGCTTCTGAGCTACTGATTTTATGATGGACGGTATTATCAAGATTTACATTAAAGTGCTGGGTAAGAAATTTCTGGTGTAGATCGTCAAACTGATCGTAAGACACCGCTGGTGCTTTTGCGAGTGTTTGGTTATTGACACCGTTTTTGAAGTAGCGCTGGGTAAATTCAGGGCTCGCGACACACACGTAATCAATACAACCTAAATAGTCGGCTCGACAAGACGGGATCGGTTGCGATTCGAGGCTAATTGCGCCAGCCACTTCTCCGCTTTTCAATTTCTCAATCGAGAGGTTTTCACCATAAATGCTTAATGTGATTTCAACTTGTTTTTGTTTCATCACATCTTGCAGTGACGGCAATAACCATGTCGCTAGGCTATCGGCGTTGGTCGCAAGTGAAAGTTGAATAGGGCGTGCGCTGGTATCGTTTTCTAACTCTGGCAATATTTCATGTTCAAGTAATCTAACACGACGATATAACCCCAGCAGTTTTTTGCCTATTGCTGTGGGTTTTGGCGGTTGCTCTCTTATCAGTACAGGTTGAGCTAGAAACTTTTCTAATTGTTTTACCCGTTGTGAAATGGCTGACTGTGAAATGAAGAGGTATTCAGCGGCACGTTCAAAACTCCCTTGATGAATAATCGCATCTAAGGCTTCAATCCATTTGTAATCCAATCCTCGCACTTCACTCTCCTTGCTTATGAGTCTCACCACGTTATATAGGTAACACCACAGTTATAAGTATCTCTAATGTTATATTAAAATCATTAATTATACTTATCCATCTAAACCTTTTATCTTCTCGGCTCTTTACGAATATTATTTTGATGCTGCTGAGGTGAATGATGAGTTTTTGGGTTTTATTACAAGGGTTTGGCTTAGGGGCATCAATGATCATCCCTATTGGCGCCCAGAACGCTTATGTTCTCAATCAAGGTATAAAGCGTAATCACCATTTAACGACAGCAACGATTTGCAGTTTGCTAGATACGCTGTTTATTTCCATCGGAATTTTTGGTGGTGGTGCCATTTTAGCGCAACATGACATGTTACTTACCTTTGTCACAGTAGGCGGCATTGCTTTTTTAACCTTCTACGGTTTGTTGTCATTAAAAAGCGCGTTTAAAAAACACAATGCTGATGAACAAAATGGTGAAGTGGTTGCTCGCGGTCGTCGTGCTGTTATCTTAGGGGCATTGGCGGTGACGGTGTTAAATCCACATTTATACCTTGATACAGTGGTGATTCTTGGTTCACTAGGTGGTCAGTTTGAAGGAAATGACCGTATTGCTTTTGCTGTTGGTACCATCATGGCATCGTTTGTCTGGTTTTATAGCCTGTCTTTAGGGGCGGCAAAGCTTGGGCCTGTTTTATCACAGCCAAAAGTGAAAAAAGGCATTGATCTGTTAGTGGCTGCAATGATGTTTACTATTGCGATCATTCTTGCCAAAGAGCTGATGGGTAAGTATTAGTAAAAGTAAAAGGGATAGTGATATATGCAATCATTACAAAAAATTTATGCGTTTAATACCCAACGTTTAAAGTCATTGGCTATCCCTTATCGAGAATGGGAACACGAAAGTATTCTTGATTTTGAAACTGATCAAAAAATAGCAGCGAGACTGGGTTGGACCGGAGTACATACGAAGAGCATCTTTATGAAATTTAAAGATCATGGCTATGCGTTGTATTTGACGGATAAAGATTCGCGGATGGACTCGAAAAAAATAAAGACGTTAATCGGTAAGCGTCCCTCTATTTGTACTGGTGAAGAGATGACTGCGCAGTTAGGGTGTTTACCCGGTGCCGTTTGTCCTGTCGGGCTACCTGAACATGTCGCTATTATTATCGATTCATCCTTGTATGCGTGTGAAGAGTTACTGTATACGCCCGGTATACCGGAAATTACGTTTGGCGTGGCGGGTAAGTATTTAAAACAGTTATTAGGATCGGAATCTAATGCTATTTATGAACTGTAAATAGCAGACCAAGATAAATAAATGCCAAGGGCTTTGAGTTTAATATTCAAAGCCCTTTTGCTTTATTTGAAACAGGGAAATGAACGCGATGCTTAGTGAAGTTTTAGTTAATACTAAAGAGGGTGAATAAGTGAGTTATCTGTTTTTTATTTTCATCGAAACGTTTCGCTGATTGAAGTGTGACCTAGTATTCTTTTTTGTCTTTATATTGATACGCAAGACCGATCATTCTCACATCTTATTGAACCGGGGATAGTCAAAAAAATCTGTCGGATTATTATGCTATCGAAACGTTTCGATGGTGTTTTCTAAAACGGTAATTTTCACCGATTAGCAGATGCTTTTAGTAAGAAAACGTATAACCGAATGGTCGATAACATGAAAAAAAGTACCCTCATTAATTCAGAATTGTCTTACCTCGTTGCCACACTAGGACATACCGATGAAATCACTCTTTGTGATGCGGGCTTGCCTATTCCAGATCACGTTCAACGTATTGATTTAGCATTAACGCATGGTGTACCGAGCTTTTTAGAGACGGTGCGTGTGATGCTCTCTGAAATGCAAATTGAAGGGGTGATCATGGCAGAAGAGTTTGCCCAAGTGAGCCCTGAACATCACCAAGCCTTGCTGGTTGAACTTGAACTAGAGCAAGCGAAAACGGATAAAAAAATTCATATTCAATACGTTACCCACGAGCAGTTTAAACAGCGTACGGAACAAAGCCGAGCGATAGTAAGAACGGGCGAATGTACTCCGTATGCCAATGTGATTTTTCAATCCGGTGTGGTGTTTTAGTCAAGAGCGACGTTGAGGATAAATTATGACTCAGGCCATTCTACAATTGAATGATATCGAGAAAGCGTTTCCCGGTGTGAAAGCGTTAGATAGAGCCAGCCTTTCTGTGTATGCGGGTCGTGTAATGGCTCTTATGGGCGAGAACGGAGCGGGCAAATCAACCTTAATGAAGGTGCTTACTGGGATTTACCAAATGGATGCAGGAAGTATTCATTATCAAGGTCAACCTGCTGCATTTAACGGCCCACGTGATTCACAAGAAGCCGGCATTAGTATTATTCACCAAGAGTTAAACTTGATCCCTGAATTAACCATTGCCGAAAACATTTATCTTGGGCGTGAATTCACGGGCATGATGGGACGGATTCAATGGGGAAAAATGTATGATGAGGCTGATAAGCTGTTAAAACGCCTTAACGTGAAACACTCCTCAAAAACCTTATTGGGTGACTTAAGCCTTGGCGAACAACAAATGGTTGAGATTGCCAAAGCCCTTTCGTTTGAGTCTAAAGTCATCATTATGGATGAGCCAACAGACGCGCTGACTGACAAAGAAACAGAATCGTTATTCACCGTCATTAATGAACTTCGTGAGCAAGGTTGCGGCATTGTTTACATCTCTCACCGTTTAAAAGAAATCTTTGAAATCTGTGACGATATCACTGTATTGCGTGATGGGAAGTTCATTGGTGAATGCCAAGTTAAAGAAACCAATGAAGATGGGCTGATCGAGATGATGGTGGGTCGTAAGTTGGAAGAGCAGTACCCACGTATTGCCGTAAAACATGGCGAAACTTGCCTTGAAGTATCGGGACTCACAGGCTCTGGTGTTCATGATGTTAGTTTTTCTCTAAAGCGTGGTGAAATTCTTGGTATCTCAGGGTTAATGGGCGCGGGGCGTACTGAATTGATGAAATTGATTTACGGCGCGCTACCTATTGAAGCTGGTGTTATTAAGCTGAATAACCAAGTTATAAAGCCTGTGACACCACAAGACGGTTTAAATAACGGTATTGCCTATATCTCTGAAGACCGAAAAGGCGATGGCCTTGTTCTGGGCTTATCTGTAAAAGAAAATATGTCTCTTTGTGCTTTGGATAAACTCACAAAAGGTGTGCAAATTCAGCATAAAGAAGAAGTGATTGCCGTTGATGACTTTATTAAAATTTTCAATATCAAGACGCCAACACACAACCAAATTATCGGTAACTTATCCGGTGGTAACCAGCAGAAAGTTGCTATCGCAAAAGGGCTAATGACCCAGCCAAAAGTTCTTATTCTTGATGAGCCAACACGTGGAGTCGATGTTGGTGCTAAGAAAGAAATCTATCAACTCATCAACAAATTTAAAAGTGAAGGTATGAGTATCATTTTAGTCTCTTCTGAGATGCCTGAAGTGCTCGGTATGAGTGATCGCATCCTTGTTATGCATGAAGGACGAATTACTGGCGAATTCGATGCTAAAGAGACGGATCAAGAAAAATTACTCGCGTGTGCCGTTGGCAAAAATATGAATGAGGAAGCAGCATGAGCACGAATACGATGAATAAACCCACTGAACAAAATCGCCAAAAGTGGTTTAGCAAAGAGTGGTTAATTGAACAAAAATCATTAATTGCATTACTTTTCTTGATTGTTGTTGTGTCCTTTTTAAACCCTAACTTTTTTACCGTCGACAATATCCTCAATATTCTTCGTCAAACCTCTGTTAACGCGATTATTGCTGTCGGTATGACGTTGGTTATTTTAACCGCAGGTATCGATCTAAGTGTCGGTTCAGTGCTCGCGCTATGTGGCGCATTGGCTGCCAGTATGATTGCTTTAGAGGTACCCGTTTTAATCGCAGTGCCAACGGCTTTGCTTGCTGGCGCGTTATTGGGGGGGATCAGTGGGGTAATCATTGCTAAAGGTAAGGTTCAAGCCTTTATCGCAACCTTAGTGACGATGACATTACTGCGTGGTGTCACCATGGTGTATACCGATGGTCGTCCTATCTCTACAGGCTTTACTGATACTGCAGACGTGTTTGCATGGTTCGGTACAGGTTATGCGTTAGGTATTCCTGTTCCTGTATGGCTGATGGTTATTGTCTTTGCTGGTGTTTGGTACCTTTTAAATCACACTCGTTTTGGTCGCTATATTTACGCTCTTGGGGGCAATGAGTCTGCGGCTCGTCTTTCTGGTATCAATGTTGATCGTGTGAAAATTGGTGTGTATGCCATTTGCGGTATGTTAGCAGCACTAGCCGGCATTATCGTGACTTCTCGCTTATCTTCTGCGCAGCCTACGGCAGGTATGGGTTATGAATTAGATGCCATTGCAGCTGTTGTATTAGGTGGTACGAGTTTGATGGGAGGCAAGGGACGTATCATGGGTACGTTAATTGGTGCTCTTATTATTGGCTTCTTGAATAACGCACTGAACCTACTGGATGTTTCTTCTTATTATCAAATGATTGCTAAAGCTGTTGTTATCTTGCTGGCGGTGTTAGTGGATAACAAAAACAAATAATACGCTACGAATTATTACAGAAAACAAACGAGCCAGATGACGTGAACTGGCTCGCCCCTACAAAAGGACTAGAACAATGAAAAAAATCGCAACGCTTATTTCAGCTGCACTTATTTCTTCTACGGTGTCTTTCGCGGCACAAGCGCAAGAGACTATGGCTATTGTCGTATCGACGTTGAATAACCCGTTTTTTGTATCAATGAAAGATGGTGCGGAAGCTAAAGCAAAAGCGCTTGGATATAATTTGATTGTATTGGATTCACAAAACGATCCAAGTAAGGAGCTGTCGAATATCGAAGATTTAACAGTACGTGGAGTGAAAGCGATTCTGATTAATCCGACAGATTCTGATGCGGTATCAAATGCTATTCGTATTGCAAATCGCGCCAATATTCCGGTATTGACCCTTGATCGCGGTGCACGCCGTGGTGATGTTGTTAGTCATATTGCTTCTGATAACGTTGCGGGTGGTGAAATGGCAGGCCGTTTCATTATGGAAAAAGTGGGGGAGAAAGCAAAAGTTATTCAGCTTGAAGGTATTGCAGGAACATCTGCCGCGCGTGAGCGTGGTGAAGGTTTCATGAAAGCGGTAAAAGACAACGACATGGATCTTTTAGCGAGCCAGCCTGCAGACTTTGATCGCACTAAAGGTTTGAACGTAATGGAAAACTTGCTGGCTGCAAACTCGAATGTACAAGCTGTATTTGCACAAAATGATGAGATGGCACTGGGGGCACTTCGTGCGGTTCAAGCATCAGGTAAAAATGTCCTAATTGTGGGCTTTGATGGAACTGAAGATGGTATTGCTGCTGTTAAGCGCGGTAAATTAGCGGCGACGATTGCACAACAACCTGATTTAATTGGTGCGCTTGGTGTGGAAACGGCTGATAAAGTACTGAAAGGTGAAAAGGTTGAAAAGAACATCCCTGTGCCACTTAAAGTCGTTACAGAATAAGATCTAACCCCTTTTATTGTTATTTCTTCATCACGATACAGAGTAACCCATTCTCTTGTTTGGGTTGCTCTTTCATAAAGCTAACAATGTTGCACAATAAATGACAAAGCCCTAATAGGTTTAAGTTTTTGATAGATCTTAAACCCATTACTCCTTTGACGTTAAAGGGTTAACAGAACTAAGGATTAAAGAATGAGTAAGTTAGTAGTATTAGGCAGCGTCAATGCTGATCATGTTCTTCAAGTACCTTCATTTCCTCGCCCAGGGGAAACGTTGCATGGTCGTAACTACCAAGTTATTCCTGGTGGTAAAGGGGCTAACCAAGCGGTTGCCGCTGCGCGTTTAAATGCTGATATTGGGTTTATTGCGTGCGTAGGTGATGATGCGTTTGGCATGTTGATGCATGATAATTTCGTCAAAGATGGAATAGATGTGCGTGGTGTGAAAACAGAAGTGGGCACACCGACCGGTATTGCGATGATCCAAGTTTCTGACTGCGGTGAAAATAGTATTTGTCTCTCGGCTGAAGCGAATAACAAGTTAACAGAGCAAGCGATTGAATCTGATTTAGACATGATTCGTCAGGCTGAATATTTATTGATGCAATTAGAAACACCGATGTGTGGTATCGAAAAAGCAGCAAAAGTCGCTAAATTAGCCAATACGACCGTGATTTTAAATCCAGCGCCTGCCCGTGAATTATCAGATGCGTTGTTAGCGTGTGTTGATGTGATCACGCCTAATGAAACCGAAGCTGAAGTGCTAACAGGCGTAACAGTAACGGATAACCAATCAGCGCAGCAGGCGGCGGATATTCTGCATGGTAAAGGTATCAAAACCGTGATGATCACTTTAGGTGCGAAAGGGGTATGGTTAAGCCAAAACGGTTCCGGCGATATCATCTCAGGGTTCCGTGTTGAAGCAACCGATACCACAGCGGCTGGCGATACCTTTAATGGTGCGTTAGTGACTGGTTTATTAGAAGATTTGGCTTTAGAATCAGCCATTAAGTTTGCTCATGCAGCCGCGGCGATTTCTGTCACTCGTTTTGGCGCGCAAACGTCGATCCCAACGCGTGAAGAAGTGGATGTATTTTTAGCGCAACACGCCTAACTAAGGAGAAATAGCATGGCAACGATGAAAGATGTCGCGAAACTGGCTGGGGTTTCTACCTCGACAGTGAGCCATGTTATTAATAAAACCCGTTTTGTTAGCGATGAAATTGCAGAGCGGGTAAACAAGGCGGCTAAAGCACTCAATTACTATGCACCTTCTGCTTTGGCACGTAGTTTCAAAGTTAACCGTACTAAAACCATTGGTATGTTAGTGACAACCTCTACCAACCCTTTCTTTGGCGAAGTGGTTAAAGGGGTTGAGCGTCATTGTTACCATAAAGGCTACAGTTTGATTTTGTGTAATACGGAAGGGGATCACCAACGTATGCACGAATCAATCAATACTTTGCTGCAAAAGCGTGTTGATGGATTAATTTTAGTTTGTGCATCGCTAGAGGGTGAGCGTTTCGATATTTTTGAGCACTATGCTGATATTCCTGTCGTGGTAATGGACTGGGGACCGATGCGGTTCACCAGCGATAAAATTCAGGATAACTCGCTGCGTGGTGGCTATATGGCAGCGAAACATTTGATTGATGCGGGACACAGCGATATTGGTTGTATCACAGGTCCGCTGGAGCGAAACCAAGCCAAAATGCGTTATAACGGCTATTTAGAGGCGATGGATGAAGCTAATTTTACTGTTAATCCATCATGGGTAGTGGAAGCGGATTTTGAATGTGAAGGTGGTTATAACGCCTTTATTCAATTGCATGAAAAAGGATCATTACCCAGCGCTTTAGTTGTTGCCAATGACATGATGGCAATGGGGGTGATTAATGCCGCGAATGAGCTTGGTATTCAGATCCCTGAGCAACTCTCTATTATCGGTTATGACGATATTCATATTGCGAAGTTTATCTCTCCGTCCCTTACAACCATTCACCAGCCTAAATATCGTTTAGGCCAAGCGGCTGTTGAGGCGTTACTGAAACGTTTAGATGCCCCTGATAGTTTCCCGCAAGTGATTGAGCTAGAGCCAACTTTAGTTGAGCGCAAGAGTGTGCGGAAGTTAGGTTAAGTTGATTGATTATTTCGCCGCTTTGAAAAAGAATAAAAAAACACCCAGCATAATTTATGCTGGGTGTTTTTTTATTTATGAATATTGGATAACAGCCATCACGAGTACGACAACCATACTGCTTAACATAGGCACAGATGTCCGTTTAACGACATCGATAGGTGTTAAGTCAGACATACCTGCAACGGTAATAATAACGCCAGCCACAGGTGACATGGTTCGACCGATACCAGCTGCAAATAAAATTGGAAGTAATGGTAATAGAGGGTTTACACCAAAGTTTGTCGCAATTTGCGGAACGATTGGAATAAATGCCATTACTGGTGCGTTGCCTGAACCCGTTATAAAAGCGGTTAATAAAATAAAACCAGAGAAGACAATCACAATACCTGCAGGACCAAGATCAAAAGACTTAGCATTGCTAATTAGGGCGCTAATTGCGCCAATGTTGGTTAAACCTGCAGAGAAATATTCAGCTGCGATCATTAACGTTAGCACGCTCGCAAAGATCATACCTGTTCCTTTCAACCAAGCTTCAAAGTTATTGAAAGCACGTTGAACCGAACGGAAACGAATCGCTTCAATGAGAACACAAATTGTAATTGTCGACATCATTGCGATTGGAATCGTCATCGTTATTGATTCCATCACCATACTTGAAAAGCCGAATAAAAATACGAAAGGTAATACGGGTAGTAATGCGTAAAAGCCCGGTACCACATCGGTATTATCGTGTTCTTGTTCTAGTTTCTCGAGGTATTTACCGCGATCATCTGCGGGGTTATAGCCATCCTTTCGATCACAGTATCGCTGCCAAACAATATTTACAACAGGGATAATAAGTAATAGTAACGCTTGGAAAATTGTTTGGTGGTGTACAACAAAATCCATAATTTCTACATTAATGGTGTTGGCACCAATGACGGCATTAATTTGTCCTGGGCCGTACTCCCATGCAGTTGGAATAACGATGGTCGCAACCGCTGTTTTAGCACTGACACCCGCGTTTCGTAATACAGGATATAAAGTGCCCATTAGTAGTAAAGATAGCGATGTTGCACCTGTAATAAAGACATACATGATAGAGACAAATAGCAACACAAGGATCAATAAGATATATGGGTTTTTTACAGCCATCACCGGACGAGATGTTGCTTTTACTAGGGCTTGAGATGCGCCAATATGGTTTAAGTAAGTTGAAACACCCGCGATAGAAACGAGTGTTAAACCGACTTTTCCTAGTCGAGTGTTGGTTATTTCAGTAAATTTTTGCCATAAGTCGAAGAATAGAGCACCTTGTGTTTGGCCGTCAGGAAGAACAGGGTTGATGCCTGAAAGGGAAGCATAAGCTAGAAGGAATAAACCTGCGGTGATTAATGTTGCTTGAGGGTTAAACTTTTTTAGCATTGAATAGGCAACAAGCCCAACAATTGCAATCGTAAATATATATTCCATTTTAATCTCATTGTCCGATGATAAACAGGAATATTATTGATACTTAAAGAGAATAAATATTGATCGTGAATAATTAATGCTATATCTATTACTATGCGTTATTAAAAATGGAATGATCATCACTAATCTTGTAAAAGCAGAGTATGAGATTAGATAATCTTTTGTTTTAAAAAATTATTCTGATGATTTTTATTAGGTAACTTTAAACTTTTCTATATGATTAAGGTGTAGGTGATGCTGTCTAATTATTTTTTGATCTTGATCTAAAAAACACATTGTAGTCTTTAATATGAAAAGCCATAGAAACAGTACTATCAGTGATGTTAAGTTCACTGAATATATAGATTTAATATTGAATGCATTCTGATATAAATACAATGCAGAAAGAAATCCAATAGCAATAAGAGAAATATCTTTATAAGTACTTAATATTTTATAAGAGTTATCATTACGAAACTTATGGCTAAGTAATTCTTCGTCAATGGTTGTGGATAATAAGTGATATATTTTTGTTAGCGCAATGTATAGTTGCTGGTTATCAATATGCCTTAAAGATTGTTGCTCAATTTCATCTATTAAATCTATAGCAAAATTTATAGGTATATAATTTTCACCTACTTTCTTGATCAAGATTTGAAACTTACACACTAACTCTTTTTCTTCTGAGTATTCTTTTTTTAGGGGAATTTTCAATTGACAAAAAATATCTTCTATTTCAGTAAGTGTTTTAGAAGGAATGTTTATCATCAACATAACGTTTACCTGTCGTACTATGTGAAAGTGATAGCTGTATTCAATATAATTGTTTACTTGAATACAGCTATTTTTATTTCATTAAATAAATGCTAAGAGTGGAGAAATACAAAGTAAAATACCTGTAATGATAATCAAGTTTGTTGATAATCCTTTGTACTTGTGGAGGTGAGGAACTTTATATACAAGATAAGCAGGAATTAGACACCCTACAATACCAAAGATAGGCGAACAAATTGAAGTAAAAGATAAAATCGGTAAGTTTAACGCAACGGCTCCCCATGCGATTAAAATAGTAAACAAGATCGTTAATTTACTTACTAATTGTTTGTTTATATTTTCTCGCTTATATTTTCGTTCCAGAACATTCATTGCCATACCACTGCACGCTTCTTTGAATGCGAGGAAAACACCAAAGAAAGAGGTCACAACAGCAAAAATATTAATGATGACACCTACAGCTGTTGCCCAACTACCAGGGAAAAAGTGTGCGATCATGGCTAACGCAGAGATATTTTCTTGTTTTGCATGCATTGCTTCATCTTGGCTAATTGCAAAAGTAAACGAAAGAGCAAAGAAAAAAACAGAAACGAAGAGTACGGTAAATGCAACTTTCATTGCTCTCAAAGCCTTATAACGCGCGACTTCGATGGATTTTGCATGCGAACGATAGGAGATAACCATTGGGCTCAATGATTGGATAAATAGAATAGAGGTTAATGTAAAAGGCAGTGTAATGATGGCATTTTTGATTAATGGTTGCCAATTTCCAATTTTAGGCACATTAGCAAAGTCCCATTCAGGGATCATTAATATCCCCATTATTGCAACTAAACTAATGACTGTAACCGCCATTACACCAGATATTTTAAAAAGAATTTTTTCACTTTTTGAACCAATGAAACATAACAAGCAAATAAGCCCTAAACCATAAAATATATTATGATTTAAATGATGTTCTGTTATTCCAAAAGAGTGTAAATATGAAGCACTGTCATTAGTCACTGATAATGCATAAACTAATACCCAAATAACAAGCATAAGGAAATAGAGTGCACCAAGACATATTCCCCAGTTTTTTCCTAAATATCCAGAAATAACACCTGGGTAATCTGTACATTCTTTTGATTCAGCTAGTGTATTAATAAATAACTTTTGAAATAAATACATTGCAGGGTAACCAATCACAGATGATAGTAAAAATACCCACAGCCCCATGACGCCTACTTGTACTGGAAGAAATACAATTCCTGCGCCAATTGCCATTCCAATACTCATTACAATCCATCCAATATCTACATTATCGAATTTTATTGCTTCCTTCCATTCCTCTTTTGTCATGTTTGCTTTTTGGTGTAATGGAGTATTTATATCATTGGGTAGGGGAAAAGTATTAACTATCATTGCAATATCCTGTTATTAATTTTATGGATTATTCCCCGATATTATTAATGTTTTTTAAATTATATTTTTTGCTTATTGGTTAGGGTGTAAGTAATATCACATAAAAAACTCGGCCATATATGACAAATGTGATTAACATATTAAAAACATAAAATATAACATTTCATATATAAAATGTTATTTTTATATTATAACTTTATATACTTTTAGAAGTGAGACTAAATTCAAAGCAACTAAAATTAATCTATGTAATAAGATCCTCTATTCATATTTCAAACAATCAATTGCACAGTGTTCGATTGTGTTGTATGGTAAATAAAAATAAAATTATGCAATGACACGAGGTGTGTATGAGTCAATTATCTTTATTAAAAAAGCAATCCTTCCTGCCGTACTTTATTACGCAGGCACTGGGTGCTTTCAATGATAATCTATTCAAAAATTTTCTATTACTCGTGATTGTATTTTCATCACTGTACAACCAAGCTGAAAGTGCCATGCTGGTGAATCTTGCCGCTGGTTTGTTTATTTTTCCTTTCTTTATTTTTTCACCGTTAGGTGGGCAGTTAGCGGATAAATATGAAAAATCACGGTTAATTCAGACGCTAAAATTGATCGAAGTAGGCGTAATGGCATTAGGTGCATGGGCGATACAAATGCAATCGATCCCTTTGCTCTTGGGTCTATTATTTTTGATGGGGGCCCAGTCTGCTTTTTTCGGACCGGTAAAGTTTGCATTGATGCCGCAACACTTAAAACAAAAAGAGTTACTTGCTGGTAATGCATTAGTTGAGATGGGGACGTTTCTTGCGATCCTTGGTGGGACCTTATGTGCTGGCTTTATTTTTCATACTGAAGACCGCGCATTTACAGCCTCTGTTTGCGTTGTTGTACTATCTCTTCTTGGCTTTGTCAGTAGTCTTTTTATTCCAAAAGCATTGCCGAATAACGCTGAATTAGCGATTAATTGGAACCCTATTAAACAGGTTGTAAAAACAATCCGTATTACTAAACAAAACCGCACCGTCTTTTTATCAATTTTAGCCATTAGTTGGTTCTGGTTTGTGGGAGCGACCTATTTAACTCAACTTCCACACTTTGCGAAAACATTTATTAGTGATGATCCTCAATATGTCACAATGCTACTGACTATTTTTTCAGTTGGCATTGCGCTAGGAGCGATTGTTTGTGAGAAGTTATCTGGCGATAAAATTGAATTAGGTATTCTCCCGCTTGGGGCTTTAGGCATGAGTGTGTTTGGCTTTGATCTGTATTTTTCAAGCCAAACTATCATCACCTCAAATTCAATGACTGTGGTTGATTTTACGCTTAACAATTATCGTTTACTGCTTGATTTAATGTTACTTAGTGCTTCAGGAAGTATCTTTGTTGTGCCGTTAAATGCGTTAATTCAGCAACGAAGCGAAAAAGAACACCGTGCTCAAGTGATTGCTGGTAATAATGTTCTTAATGCATTGTTTATGGTTGGCAGTGCGTTATTCTCAATTGTGATGTTAACAGTCGTTCATTTATCAGTTCTCGAGCTGTTTCTTTCTATCGCGTTACTTAATGTGATTGTATCTATTTACGTATTTAGTCAAGTTCAAGAATTTTTAATACGCTTTATCGTGTGGATTATTTCCCGCGTTCTCTATCGAGTGAAATCAACGGGGCTTGATAATATTCCTGAAACGGGACCTGCTGTTTTAGTGTGTAATCATGTTAGCTTTGTTGATGCAATCTTAGTGGGTGCAGCCAGTCGTCGACCTGTTCGTTTTGTCATGGATAAAAATATCGCGAATTTACCTGTGATGAAGTATTTCTTTAAATGGGCGAAAACGATCCCTATTTGTTCACCAAAAGTATCAACTGAAATTTATCAACAAGCTTTTGATCAAATTGATAAAGAGCTTTCATCTGGCGAAATTATTTGTATCTTTCCCGAGGGGAAAATTACACGTACAGGTGAAATAAATGAGTTTAAACGTGGTATTGAACATATAGTAAAACGTAATCCTGTCCCTGTTATTCCGATGGGATTAAAAGGGGTATGGGGTTCTATCTTTAGTCGTAGCGGACGATTTACGATTATGCGCGCGATAAAACGTTTTCGCTCTGAGCTTGAAGTTGTTGCTTCTACACCGATACCGGCAGAACAAATATCAGCTGAAAAATTAGAAAAAGTGGTTTATCAATTAGTGAATAATTAGTATTCGCCAAGCTGGAGTATCTCAGTTTAAGCATTTGTGAGTGAGGACTGGTATTTGAGCTAGCTGAGCGAACGAGGAAAAAACGCTTCTTATCTTCAATGACGTTAGGAGAGTTACGCGCGGTATGAACAATATCTGTGTCCGTAATCTGCCATCGAATCGGTTGTTTAAGATAGCCGTGTTGATGTAATCGTAAGAGTAAAAAGTACGCACACTGCATTTAATCTCCTTATGGAATTTTTCAAGCGTAGTCTATAACTAGAATTGTAAATATAATTTATAACTTTTTGTTATAGGTATGTTTGATGTTTTTAGGAAATAAAAAACAAGAGGGACAAAATGATGAATAAGACAAAAACTTTACTCTTCACCGCTCTCGCTTTGGGGGTATCTCACCAAGTGTTAGCACAAGATCTCACGGTTAAAATGACTGATCTACAAACAGGTAAACCTGTTGGTACGATTGAACTGAGCCAAAATAAATATGGGGTAGTATTTACACCTGAACTGGCAGATTTAACACCAGGAATGCATGGTTTCCATATTCATCAAAATGGTAGCTGTGCTTCATCAGAAAAAGACGGCAAAGTTATTTTAGGTGGTGCAGCAGGTGGGCATTACGATCCGGAGCACACGAATAAACACGGTTTTCCATGGACTGATGATAATCATAAAGGTGATCTGCCAGCACTGTTTGTGAGTGCAAATGGTTTAGCAACTAACCCTGTTTTAGCGCCACGTTTAACGTTGAAAGAACTAAAAGGTCACGCAATTATGATCCATGCGGGTAGCGATAATTACTCTGATACGCCAAAAGCATTAGGTGGCGGCGGTGCACGTGTTGCCTGTGGTGTGATCCAATAAAATAGTGAAAACCAACAGCAAGGTTGTCGCTGTTGGTTTTATTTTAATCAGATTAAGTTTTTTATAGGCAGCCAGTCAATTGTAAAATATGTAAAAATGTGAAATTAATGGTGATTTTGAAATATTCCCTTCATAACCTTTAATAAAGTGTGGTCTTAATCAAATTTAAAAATCTCACAATAGCGTAATTTCTCGCTCGCATTCGGTCTTTGAGTGTCTATTGCTTATATGGATATGCGAGTATCATGAAACTAAATAAAACAACCCTTGCCGTAATTGTGGCATCTAGCATCGGTATTGGCTGGCTGACGCTAGGGGGAACACAAGTCATCCTTGATAAAACATCTAGCACTGAGTTCTGCCTTTCTTGTCATTCAATGGAAACCCCATACAAAGAGTATTTAGGCTCTGCGCACTTCAGTAACGCGAAAGGCATCCGAGCTGAGTGTTCTGATTGCCATATTCCACAAGAACCAATGGAATATTTATGGACTAAGATCCGCGCGACCAAAGATGTTTATCATGAGTTTGTGACCGGTAAGATTGATACTGACGAGAAGTATGAGCAGCACCGTGCAGCCATGGCGGAAACGGTATGGGAACAGATGCGCGGTAATGATTCTGCGACTTGCCGTAGCTGTCATGATGAAGATGCAATGGAAACTTATGATCAGTCGGAAGATGCACAGAAAATGCACTTGTATGCGGCGGAAAATGATCAAACCTGTATCGATTGTCACAAAGGCGTTGCACACCTTCCACCTGAAGCCAAAATGGATTCAACCGCGCTTGATCACCTGTTAGATGAAGCGCAGACAACCCCAGCAGATGCAAAAGTGGTGTATCCAGTACAAACCATTGCGATGGGGGATTTAGGTTCTATTAACCCAGCGACACCGCTGAAAAACCTTAAAGATGAAAATGGTAAGCGCCAAGTTGAGCTCTCGGGCTACCAAATGCAAGGTGCCGAGCAAGTGCTGTACATGGGCGAAGGTCAACGTGCCATTATTGCAACTTTAACCAAAGACGGTGAATCAGCATTAAAAACGGGTGAATTTAAAACCGATGATTATGGTAATCAATGGCGTCCAGTATCGCTTGTGGCGACGATTGAAGCGCCAGTGCTTGATAGCCAACAACCGCTTTGGGATTACGCAGAGCAGCTCGATAACGTGTTCTGTTCAACCTGTCACGCTAAGATCCCTGCAAACCACTTTACCGTAAACGCATGGCCTTCAATAGCGAAAGGCATGGGCGATCGCACGTCTATTTCAGCAGAAGATCTTGAAATATTAACGAAGTTCTTCCAGTACAACGCCAAAGATGTGGTAGGTCACTAAGCATGAATAAGGAAATTACCATGATGTCATTATCACGCCGCCATTTTTTAAAAGGCGCGACGGCTTCGATTGGGGCATTGACGATTGCTAAAGCGATGCCTGTTTGTGCAACGACCACCGAACCACAAGGAAAAGCGGTGTTATCGGCAGCTCACTGGGGCGCAATGCTGATTGAAGTGCAAGATGGCAAGATTGTGTCATCGAAAGGCGCATTGCCAGCAACAGTTGAAAACAGCTTACAAACCACAGCGAAAGATTATGTTCACACCAAAGCTCGTGTGAAATACCCAATGGTACGTAAAGGCTATTTAGACAATCCAACAGCGCCACAAGGTAAACGTGGCAGTGATGAGTTTGTACGTGTGAGCTGGGATCAAGCATTAGATTTGATTCACGCCCAACATATGCGAATTCGCCAAACTTATGGCCCTGAATCCGTCTTTGCTGGGGCTTACGGTTGGCGTTCAAGTGGTGTATTACATAAAGCCCAAACGCTATTGCAACGTTATATGAGTATGGCTGGCGGTTACTCAGGCCATATGGGGGATTACTCAACAGGTGCTGCACAGGTGATCATGCCGCACGTGGTGGGCTCGATTGAAGTGTATGAGCAGCAAACGACTTATCCTGTGGTGTTAGAAACCAGTGATGTGGTGGTGTTATGGGGTTTGAATCCGCTTAATACTTTAAAGATCGCGTGGAGTGCGACTGATGGTGCGGGGCTTGAGTTTTTCCACCAACTGAAAAAATCAAACAAGACCATTATTGCGATTGATCCTATGCGTTCTGAAACCATTGAGTTCTTTGGTGATCGCGCTGAGTGGATTGCACCGCACCCAAGTACTGATGTGGCTATGATGTTAGGTATCGCTTATGCATTGGTTGATAGCGGTCAGTACGATAAAGCTTTCTTAGATAAATACACCGCAGGATATGACAAGTTTGAAGATTACCTCTTAGGTAAGTCAGATGGTATTGCTAAAACACCGCAATGGGCATCTGATATTTGTGGTGTACCAGCAAAACAGTTAACGATTTTGGCCGATATCTTTAGTAAAAATCGCACTATGCTAATGGCTGGGTGGGGGATTCAGCGTCAGCAATACGGTGAACAACGTCATTGGATGTTGGTGACGTTAGCGGCAATGTTGGGGCAAATTGGTTTACCGGGTGGGGGATTTGGTTTCTCTTACCACTATTCTAATGGTGGTAACCCAACGCGTGATGCTGGTGTATTACCTGCTATATCTGCAGCCATTGATGGTGCCTCTTCTGCGGGGAACGACTGGGCAGTATCAGGGGCTATTAACAGTTTCCCTGTTGCACGTATTGTGGAAGCGTTAGAAAATCCGGGACAAACTTATCAGCATAATGGTCATGAAAAAGTGTTCCCTGAGATCAAAATGATCTGGTGGGCTGGTGGTGCCAACTTTACTCACCACCAAGATACTAACCGTTTAATTGATGCGTGGCAGAAGCCTGAATTAATTGTTATTTCAGAACCGTATTGGACGGCTGCAGCAAAACATGCCGATATTGTTTTGCCTATCACCACCTCGTTTGAGCGTAATGATTTAACCATGACGGGGGATTACAGCAATCAACATCTCGTGCCAATGAAACAAGTGGTTGAGCCACAATTTGAATCACGCAATGATTTTGATGTGTTTGCTGATATGGCTGAGCGTTTAAAAGCGGGCGGTCGCGGTGTGTATAGCGAAAATAAAACAGAGATGGAATGGCTAAATGGCTTCTACAAAGAAGCACAAGCCATTGGTCGTCAAAACCGTGTTGCAATGCCAAATTTCACGTATTTCTGGAAACAAAACCAACTGCTTGAAATGAAGTACAACGCGCAAAACGCCAAGTTTGTTCGTTATCAAGCTTTCCGTGAAAATCCCATTATGAATCCACTCGGTACACCAAGTGGTAAAATTGAGATCTTCTCGAAAACCATTGAAGGTTATAACTATCCCGATTGTCCCCCTCATCCAACATGGCTTGCGCCAACGGAGTGGGTAGGTAATGCGAAAGATGGCGAATTACAGTTAATGACCTCTCATGCTGCGCACCGTCTTCATAGCCAATTAAATTATGCAGAACTTCGTAAAGAATACGCGATTGCTGATCGTGAACCGATCTCAATTCATCCTGAAGATGCAAAACAGCGAGGGATAAAGCAGGGAGACTTAGTGCGTGCTTACAATCACCGTGGTCAAGTACTAGTAGGCGCTTACATTACAGATGGCATTAAGCAAGGCTCAGTCTGTATTCATGAAGGGGCATGGCCTGATTTAGATCCTATAACTGGGATTTGTAAAAATGGTGGCTGCAACGTATTGACGGGAGATATTCCGACTTCACGCTTAGCCAACGGCTGTGCAGGTAACTCTTCTGTTGTGAAGATTGAAAAATACACTGGACCAGTATTGCCACTGACAGCGTTTGATGAGCCCGCGATAGCGTAATAAGCGTTTAAGGCCATAAATATATATAAGCCGTAACTATTATTTACGGCTTTTTTATTTGTTAAAGTTTTTGATGATCGGCCGATATAGTTTAGGTATTCGGTTAATAAAGATCGTTATTTGAACTTATTTGATATAGATCTTGAAATTATCGAAAAAATGTAACTAAATTTAAATTTCAACTATAATCTAAGAAAAGCACTAGGTGTATAGGGATACTGGTTATGTTTAATTTATGGAAAAAGCAACAAATTGATAAGCCTGTATTAGGTACCGCATCTATCGCTAAGCAACGCTTACTTGGTGAACTGCGTACTAATCGCATTCCGTACAATGTTCAAATGATGAAAGATGAGCTATCGAGACTACTATCTCAATGGGCTGATATAAAAGATAATAAAATTGAGATTGTGAAAACAGCTGAGTCGAAATCATTATTGAAGATAAGATGCCGTTGTTCGTAATTTGAGAAACGTTAAATATACCTCTTTTTTGCTTAAGTCTTTACTTAAGCAGAATTTTCACATTATTCGTATTAAGTATTTTTGCTTTTAGCTGTCCTATCTCTTGTACTTCTTATTTTTACAAATATCTTTACTATTTTTTGCCATTCCTAACGATTTTTACATATATTTGTTATCTTCTTCTTAAATATGCCGAATAATTGTTATTGATATATTTAGTTGTTTGTATGATTTATGTAACCGCAAGAAAACGTATGGGATAGTGTAGGTATGCAGGGATGGACGTTTTTCAAAAATAGAACAATAAGCATTAAATCAATTGTTATTTTTCTTTTTATACTAGTTGCACTTATTACTTCATCGATCGCGATTGGTTTACAATATTACCATAGTAAGCAAATGGCGCGAGATCAGGCAAAGGTTAAGTATCAAATGTTAGCCGAGTCTGTCTCTGATGCTGTAACAGATGTTAGTGATGATGCCATAGCAACGGTAAAGTACCTCTCACACTTAGGCACTATTCTTGATTCGCCATCTAAAGATGTTATTCGTCGTATTTTCACTAATGTTTTAAAAGACAACCCAAGTTTTTATAGTGCCTTTATTGGAACGGATAAAAACTATGCCTATATCATTATTAATTTAGATTCTATGTCTGAAGTAAGACGCAAAAATAATGCATTAAAGCAAGATCGCTGGCTGATTATAGAACGAAGTGCTGATTCAAATGGTATGACACAATATGATTCTTTTTATGATGCCAATTTTAATTTACGAAAAAAAATAAAACGTAAAAATGTTTTTTCACCAACATTACGCTCTTGGTATATAAATGCGACACGTGGTTCAGTTTTCCGTACTGAGCCTTATTTATTTTTACCTGAAGAGGTTACAGGCATAACTTACTCAACAGAAGTGCCTACTGATAAAGGCAAGGTTGTTGTTGGTATCGATTTTACACTGTCGCATTTTAATAAATTATTACAAGAAAATAGTGTTAGCGATGTTAGTCATAATTTCCTTTATTTACCATCAGGAGAGTTAGTAGCAAGTAGTGAGCCTTCTTTTAGACAACAGCCATTACCCAAATCTAAACCTTTAGTACTAACGCCAGAAGAGCAAAAATTAATTAAAAATACCCCTATATTGCGCGTATCAAATAAAGAAAACTGGGCACCAATAGATTTTACTATATCGGGGCGTCCTGCCGGATTGATCCCTGATTTACTTTATATGGTGGGTCAATCTACAGGACTTGAGTTTGATTTTTTTAACGGTGCGGGATCACTAGGATTACAACAGGCATATTCCAGTGGAGGGTTAGATATTCTTACGTCTGTACCTGATATTCCAAGTAATCAGGGATTAGGTATTTTTAGTAAACCTTTATTTAAATCTCCCTTTGCCATAGCGGTTTCAGATAGTAAGCATTACGAAAAGTTACAAGATCTAAATGGCAAACGCTTAGCATTATTAAGCAACTGGCCAATTATCTCAGTGATCAAAGAAAAATACCCTTTAATTGATATTGTGACGTACTCACATGTTGATCAAGCTTTAAGAGCAGTAAAAAAGGGAGAGGTTGATGCTTTCATTGATTTAGAAGCTGTACTTAGCTATGTTTCTGAACAATTTATGATTAATGATCTGACTTATCATACATTAAATATTGAAAACAGCTTTCCGTTATCATTGGTTCTGGCTCCTGAAAAAAAGCCACTTTTAGATATTATTAATCGCGCGATTGAATCATTGACGCCTCAGCAGCAACATTATTTACAGCAGAGATGGTTAAATTCTGATGTGGAAGTGAATCGCACGGGTGTCGTACCTTATGTAGAATTAATCGACTTTGCGGCTGATGAGTCTTACCAGAACCAACTGATAGAAAAGAATAGTAATGACGATGACTATTTTTATTATGTACGCGATGTAAGACGTGGTGGACATGATCAAATATTTTTTGCTTCGATGGTACCTAAAGCATCGGTTTATGCTGCCAGTGAAGAAAGAATTCGTACATCTATTTATACATCAGCACTATTATTACTAGTGTTACTTCCGCTAGCAGGATTTTGCGCAAAACCCATAGTTAAGCCAATTTTACTGCTTCGTAAAGAAAATAAAAAAGTGAAGCAGCGACATTATAGTGATGTCGCTGTGATCCCGACTCGAATCAAAGAATTTCATGATCTTTCGATGTCAATTTACACTACCGCTGAATCTCTTCAAGAGCATGAAAAACGTCAAGATGAATTTGTCGAATCGTTTATTCAGTTAATTGCTCAAGCAATCGATGATAAATCCCCTTATACCGCAGGGCACTGTAATCGCGTGCCTGAAATTGCGTTGATGTTTGCCCGTGAAGTGGAAAAATCAAACCAAGGTCAATTCGCCGATTTCCGTTTTAAAAATGCAGCAGAACGTCGAGAGTTTAAAATTGCAGCGTGGCTACATGACTGCGGTAAGATCACAACGCCTGAGCATATTGTTGATAAAGGAACGAAATTAGAAGCAAACTATAATCGTATTCATGAAATTAGAATGCGTTTTGAAGTGTTATGGCGTGATGCGGAACTTAAGTATTTACAACATATTATTGATAATCCGCATGAACAAGAAATAGCATTGGCGACATTAAAACAGACGCAAACACAGTTACAGGATGACTATAAATTTGTGGCTAACGCCAATGTTGGAGGGGAGTTTATGAGTGATGAGCATATTGCTCGTATACATGAAATCGCCAATAAAACATGGTTACGCCACTTTGATGATCACTTGGGTTTATCGCCATTAGAAGAATTGAGTGTATCAGCAAAATCGGAAACGTTACCTGTTGAAGAACATTTGTTGGTCGATAAGCGAGAACACTGTATCAAGCGTATTAATGAGCTAAATTTTGATCCAGCGTTTGGAATAAAAATGCAGGTACCTGAGCTTCAATACAACCTGGGCGAGATTTATAACCTAACGATTAAACGTGGTACGTTAACAGCAGAAGATCGCTTTAAGATCAATGAACATATGATCAGTACAATTAAGATGTTAGAAAGTCTACCGTTCCCTGATGATCTCGCGCGTGTACCGCGTTACGCCTCAACCCACCATGAAACAATGAAAGGCACAGGATACCCTCGTAAGCTATCTGCAAAAGATCTCAGTACTCCTGAACGTATTTTAGTGATATCTGATATTTTTGAAGCACTAACAGCGGCAGATCGCCCATATAAGAAGGCAAAACCGTTAAGTGTTGCGATAGATATTTTGCACAAAATGGCATTAGATGAGCATATTGATATGGATCTATTTAAATTGTTTTTATCAAGTGGCGTTTATATGCAATATGCTGAAAAGTTTTTACCTTCTAAGCAAATTGATGAAGTTGATATTGATAAGTATCTTTCTAGTTAGTCATTTTATGTAACATTTTTTTGATGGTTTTTTGATGGTTTTTTGAATATTAGCCCACATTTTTAATGTGGGCTTTGTTTTTGATATTTATTCTCATTAAACAGAGGTGTCTATTTTTTGGCTGATGTAACGCTATTTAATAACAGATAGAGTGTCATAATTTAAAAGTTAGATTTTATATTTGATACATAACGGCAACTTTAAAATAAAAAACAGTGTGGACTTAGTGTTATTAATAATCTTAATAACTTTAACTGTATGATTACTATATCAATACTGGTCATTTTTCTTATTTAACTGAAATATATCGATATATTCATTTTTATATTGTGATTTCATCCATTAAGTCAAGAGAAAAATATATCTTATATTTTTACTCTCGTCTGTGTTTATATACGCGCACCTTTAATACTTATATTGGTCGTAAGACTATAAGCATTGCTGATTTTTAACATGAATCAAAATCTAGATATTCAATGTCAAAAAACTATTCAAAACTATATTGATGACACATCAATATGGGGAAAAGGGTCAAACCGCTTTTGCCTCTCAATGACAAAGGTACAGTGGCGAATTTGGTTATTGGCGACATTTGGAAAGTTTTTCGAAGGAATGATCGTGTTTATGATGGGGCTAACTTTGCCCTTGATCACGCTGCAATTTCATTTAACAGAATTTCAAAAAGGTACCCTGAGCTCTTCAATACTGTTCGGCATATTAATTGGTGCAAGTGCGTTAGGGGGGTTATCTGATCTCTACGGACGAAAGAAAATGTTTATCATTGAGATGGCATTACTTTCTGTTTGTTTAGTCGGTATGGCATGTAGCCAATCTTACTTTACTATCTTACTGTTTAACTTTGGTATCGGATTAGCATTAGGGTGTGATTACCCGACCGCGCATTTAATGATCTCGGAAAGTATTCCGACTAAAAATCGCGGTAAGTTGGTACTTGGTGCTTTTGCTTTTCAGTCGATTGGTGTTTTGGTAGGGATCCTCACAGGCATTATCGTACTGACTTATGCTGAAGATATTAATGCATGGCGCTTAATGTACATATTGGCATTGGTTCCGTCATTGGCAATAACGGTTGCACGTTTCTTTATTCCTGAAAGTGCACACTGGCTACTGTCGAAAAAACGTGAGAAAGAGGCTGAAAAATCACTGAAACAATTATTAAATCGTGATCCTCAATCTGATATGACATTGACGGTTGTGCCATGCCCTGAAGGTGAAGAGCACCATTCATGGTTAGGCGGTTACAAGAAATTATTTAAGCAAAAGTACCGTGCAAAAACGATTTTGGCTTCTGCTCCTTGGTTTATCCAAGATTTAGGCACATATGGTATTGGTATTTTTACTCCTGTTATTTTAGCGTCGGTGCTTGACCCACATGTCGTTGTTACGGGAGATGTGCTTCATAGTACGATAGCAAGCATTGTATATTCAGCGAAAGGTACGGCATTGATTGACTCCTTGCTTATTATTGGGGTGATCTGCGCAATTATTTATTCTGAATCGATTGGTCGTATGAAGTTGCAAATTTATGGCTTTATTGGCTGTGCGGTCGGTTTGGCTTTAGCTGCTGTGTCGATAAAGCTAAGTAATGATTATCAAATATATCTGCTGTTTTTAGGCTTTATGTTGTTCAATTTTATGAATAATCTTGGCCCTAATGCACAGACTTATTTAATTTCAGGCGAAGTATTTCCGGTTAAAATTCGTGCTAAAGGCGCTGGTTTTGCTGCATCAATTGCAAAGTTGGGTGCGATTTTAGCTGCGTTCTTATTCCCTATCTTAATGCATGAAATAGGGGTGTTTAATTTATTACTTTGTCTTGTTGCTACATCACTATTTGGTGCATGGGTAACATATAAATATAGATTTGAAACATCAGGAAAAAATATCGAAAATATTTAGATTGATTACTAAAACTGGATAATCATTAAAAATAGATATTGAAAAAGAGCGTAAGAATATTTCTTACGCTCTTTTTTTATTTACGAATACTGTATTTTTAGCTTTAAATATAAACAAAGTTTATGTTTTCTTTATATTTTTCTTCGTAAATATTCCCCTTTATTTCCCTTCGCCTTGTTAACCTTTCGTCATAAGGTACAGTGTTTCCCCAATATGTGATGTACATGAAAATCAACGATACAAAAGCAAAAACAGTCTTTATGGGGATTGACGTGCCTATCTATTGGGGCTGTGTATGGTGATATTGGTACAAGTTCACTGTATACCTTTAAAGGTATGTTTGAAGGTGAACACTCAATAGCCATTAACCAAGCAAATGTTTTTCTTTCTTTAGTCTTTTGGACCTTAGTGATAACGGTATGTATAAAATGTTTAGCGTTAGTCACACGCGCTTCGAATAAAGGTGAAGGTGGTGTTTTAACATTAACCTCTCTAGCGCATAACGTAGCGCCACCGCATTTTAAAAAAGGTTTTAGGTCTGTTGGCGGCTGGTTTCTTTTTTGGTGAAGTCTTATTACTCCGGCGATGTCAATACCGTTTTGGTGATGTATTACTTGATATGGCAATGCAAACAGTAATGTATAACGGTGAGAGTATTAAGCTCACGCCTAAAGAATATAAAATACTAATATTACTGGCAAAAAATATGGGTAAGGTTTTGACTCATAAGCAAATATTAAAAGAAGTATGGGGCGGTAATTATACTGAACATGCCCATTATGTTCGTATTCATATCGCTCAACTGCGTCATAAAATAGAAAAATCACCGGCTCAGCCTCAATATATCATCACTGAAAATGGGGTGGGGTATCGCTTGATCAATGGAGAGATAGTTGATAATTAAATGGGGTCGATTTTGCTGAATATCGTTCTTTATAAAAACTTTATATGACGTAATGTATTTATTACATAAACCTTAGATCAAACTTTATACCATGGGATAAAGCGTTGAAGATAAGGTGGATATATGTTTTTTTATATTGAAATGACAGCAGCAGTGGTCTTTTTTATAGCTATGCTAACTCGTACTTGTTTTTTAAAATCAACGTGGCAGCAACTGACGACTGTTGCGCTACAAGTTATTTCTGTGTGGTGTCTGATCCATCTATTTTTAACCCATGTTTATCCTGAATTTTTGTTTGCGAAAAATGTGATTAGTGTGTGCTTTTCTATGGTATTTATCCTTTCAGGGTTAAAAGAACACTATGAATCAGATGCTTACCTAATCACCAACCCGACACCACGACGAAATAATAGGAACCAACATCATGGGTGAAATCAGTATTGGCAAACTACTTATTGTTGCTGTTATTTTCGTATTGTTATTTGGTACAAAAAAATTGAAAAACTTAGGCAGAGATTTAGGTTATGCATTAAAAGGTTTTCAAAATGCGGTTAAAGATGAGCCCGCTAAAGAGAAAACTGCTGATAAAAACGTGGTTGATGAAACGACTCGTTAGTATTTTTACGATGTAAGTGCATAGTGTCAATTGCTTGAAAAACTCAATATTATTTTGTCTCTCTGTTTAAATTTTATTAATTCGTTATGGTAACAGCAGAATTTTTGAATCGGTATTTATCATGAAACGTGGATTGATAATTGATAATAATCTTACAGTGAATAAAGCAGCGATCTTGCGTGTTGAATTTGATAGTTCATTTATTATGTTGTTCTTCGCAGATCAAACGGTTATTAATATTTGTCTAAAGCAAGATGAGCTACATTTTTCATCAGACCAAGCTTATTATCTCGCTGAAGCTGAGTTTGAGCGTGTTCAAACTGAAATTCAGGCGTATTTTAATAGTGAGTTATAGAAAATAGCGACGAGCTTTTAGTATGCGTTTAAACAGCAAATTGCACTAATTCTTATGAGCTGATGTGTAATTCTTCGCGCTATCGTTTGAATGTATAAAAGTTACGCATATGGTTTATACGGCACTTTACAATGTAAAATGTGATCGCTATCATACGCCGCACTTACGGAGAGATGGCTGAGTGGTTGAAAGCACCGGTCTTGAAAACCGGCATACGTTTATAGCGTATCTAGGGTTCAAATCCCTATCTCTCCGCCATATTTAGTTGTTAAGCTTAGGCTTGAT